>CACXEX010000112.1 GCA_902766775.1 uncultured Ruminococcus sp.
GACAGCAATTATCGCACAGGGAACCGTTATGGTTGCAAGTGCAGCAGAAACAGATTCAACCCCCGACAGCGTTGCAGTTGTTGAAGTTGCAACTCCTGACAGTTCAGCTTTGGAAAGCGGTGCCGATTCAACTTCTATTCAGCCGAAAGCGGATAAAATAGTTATAAAATGGCGTCGCGGAAGTCGTGGTCAGCTCCAGTACAGAAGATGGAACGATACAAAGCAAGAATGGGTTGACGACGAATGGATTGACTACAAAGGTTAATCAACAATAACAACAAAGGCGAAACAGACACAGATCTGTTTCGCCTTAATTTTTTTGCTTATTCAAAAAGATTCTGTTCCGACAAGTTGACCGATTCAACATCCTTAAGTTGGCGCTGAATCTGACGGGTGCGAACCCCGACAAGCTTGTCAAGTTCCTTGTTTGCCTGATCAAGTCTTTGTTGTGTCAATACAAGCACATCGTTGAACTTATCGAACTCGGTCTTTACACCGCCGAGTATTTTCCAAACCTCCGCACTTCTCTTTTGTACGGCAAGGGTTTTGAACCCCATTTGCAACGAATTGAGCAGAGCCGCCATTGTACTTGGGCCTGCAATATTCACCTTGTATTCACGCTGAAGGGTTTCAACAAGTCCCATATTGACAACCTCGCTGTAAAGTCCCTCAAACGGAAGGAACATAATTGCAAATTCCGTTGTGTTTGGCGGATCAATATACTTATCGTGAATGTCCTTTGCCTCGCTCTTTATACGCTGAACAAGTGCTTTTTGTGCTGATTCAATGCTTTGCTTGTCACCGCTTTCGATTGCGTCACGGAGAGCCGAATATGTGTCGCCTGGAAACTTTGAATCAACAGGCAGATATACTACGCTGTCGCCGTCACCCGGCAGTTTGATTGCAAACTCAACAACATTTTTTGAACCCTTTTTGGTGGCAATGTTTTCCTCGTACTGTTCCTTTGAAAGAATTTCAGAGAGAATTGCACCAAGCTGGATTTCGCCGAGTATGCCCCTTGTTTTGACATTTGAAAGAACTTTTTTCAAATCACCCACACCTACTGCAAGCGTTTGCATTTCGCCGAGTCCTTTATAAACCTGTTCAAGTCTTTCGTTGACAAGCGAGAACGACTTGTTCATTTTTTCTTCAAGTGTTTTTTGAAGTTTTTCGTCAACCGTCTGTCGCATTTCGTCAAGCTGACGGAGATTTTCTCTCCTTATACTCTCAAGCTTTTCATCAACCGACCGTCTGATATTTTCAAGACTCTGAACATTGTCTGACGAAAAGCTGTGAAGTCTCTGCTCAAGCTGAACCGCTCTGTCGTTTTGCGACTGTGCAAAACTTTGCTGATTGAGCAATATTCTTTGAAGTTCATTTTCTGTCTTGTTATTATTCTTTTTAAGAACTATTATTAATGTAACAACGCTGACAATAAGCGTTATCGCACAAAATAAAAGCACAATAATTTCGGATGCCGTAAACTGCATTTTTAACCTCCCGAACAATATTTCGATTACAGTTCAATAATATCATTCGGGGGTTTTTATGTCAACTCACGGTTCAAATATTGTTTCAACCCGTTTTCTGCAATTTTCGGGTGAATATACAAAACGGTCAATATGATCGCTGTCACAATAGTATTCGGGTCGTTTAGGGTTGTATTTATAATCAAAGGTGTCAATTATTATCAGTTTGATTTTCATTTTTTCGGGAATGATACTTTTTATGTAAACACTTGCCTGCTGTCCCGCTCTGACTCCCTCTTTGGTTTCTGCAAGTCCTGCAAGATTCGGTGCAAGCTCAACAAAAGCACCGTAGTTTTCAACGCTTCTGACTATTCCCGATACGGTCTCGCCTGCACAGAATTTTTTTGCATTTTCTTCCCATGTACCGAGAAGTTCTTTGTGACTTAAACTTATGCGACCGTTTTCAATTGATTTGATAACGGCTTTGATATCCATTCCTGCGGTAAATCTCTCCCCCGGATGTTCAATTCTTGACACAGAAATTGTGTCAATCGGCATAAGTGCAACTATTCCGCAACCGATATCGGCAAATGCGCCGAAGTTTTCAAGGTGAGTGATACGCGCAGGAACAATATCCCCACACCGCAATTTTGAAATATATGCGTCAAGGCACTTGCGCTGAGCCTTTTCACGGGAGAGCATAACAAGCGGTTTTCCGTTTTCGTCCTCGGTTATCTCGGTTACCACAAAGCAAACAGGACGGTTGACCCTTGAAATCACGGCAATATCACGGACAGTACCGTCCTTGATTCCGATTGCTCCCTCTTCCCTCGGAATTATTCCTTTTACGCCGGCAAGATCAACGATAAGGTTATGACTGCTGTCACAAACGCACGCCTTTGCCTCAAGAATTTTTTCGCTGTTTTTAGCCTCATCAAGCAATCTTAGTGAATGAAGTATATTTATGTTTTCCTGTTCGGATATAAGTTTTCCTTCGGGTAAATATTCTGACATTTTAAAGCCTCCGTTATATTTAGGTTTACAAAAAATCATATGAAAATTTTTTCTACCTTATTACACGGACCTATTTTTTTGCAGAAAAATTTTATTTCGTTCACTGCACTTTCCTTCATAAAAAGCGGCAAACTTGCATTTTTTTAAAAATTATGATACTATAAACATGTGTGTTTTAGATCCAGATTAGAAGAGCTGAGGCTATTTTTTGGAAACAGTACATAATAACTCAGCTTGACAGGAAGGAAACAAATCTATGAATACTTACAAATTCAAAAAATTGTGTGCCATATCGGTTGCATCGCTGATGTGTGTTTCTGCATTAGCATTTACGGGTTGCGGCAACAAACAGGTTGAAACCTCGCAGACTCCGGACGAAACTGTTCCCGCAACTACGGCTGTCAGCACAGCTGATGAGCCTACTGCGCAGAACTATCTTGAAAGCATCGGTATTGACACTGCAATTCTCGGAATCACACCTAACATTATTCACGATTCAAACCCTGTCGGTTTCCAGCTTGATATGCCGAAGGACGGAGATACAATCGCAATTGTCCACACATCATACGGTGACATTACAATGCGACTTTTCCCCGAACAGGCTCCAAAGGCGGTAACTAACTTTGTAAACCTTGCAAAAGCGGGAAAGTACAACAATTCACTTTTCAGTAAGGTAACAAAGGACTTTATGATCAATGGCGGCTACTGCGGCACAAGCTCATACGGTGATGCGTTTGAAGATGAATTCTGCGACAAGCTCTTCAACATAAGAGGTGCCGTTGCAATGTCAAATACAGGTGCAGATACAAACGAAAGTGCGTTTTTCATCAATCAGAAAACTGCCGAAACATATAAAAATGAAGGTGGTTGGGAACATCTTGCAAGTCAGTGGGATACAATCAAGACTCAGCTTGCAAACTACAAGGACTCGAACCTTTTGAGTGCATTTATTGAAAAAAACGGCACGAACTGTTATGACACAGACAGTGTTCCCGACAGCGTTAAAAAACTGTATGAAGAAAACGGCGGTAATGCCTACCTTGACGGTGCATACAATGCAGTTGACAGAGGTTATACGGTTTTTGCACAGGTAATTGACGGAATGGATGTTGTTGATAAAATCGCCTCCGCAAAGGTTGATAAGGATGATATTCCCGTCAAGAATATTGTTATCAAGAGCGTTGAGATTACAAAATATAAGGCAGAAGAGTCAACAACACAGGCAAGCTCAACATCTGCCGAGAGCGTTACACAGCCTACCACGGTTGGATAAGGAGCGGTTATGAACAAGATGCCCGTTGTAGCGATTATGTACGACTTTGACCGTACCCTTTGCACAAAGGATATGCAGGATTACAGCTTTATCCCCCGTCTTAATATGACAGACGAGGAGTTCTGGAAATTTTCAAACGAACTCGGCCAGAATGAACATATGGACTCGATTCTTGCATATATGTATGCAATGGTGAGGATGTCCCGTGAAAAGAACATTCCGCTTTTGCGAAACGACCTTGTTGAAATGGGCAGGAATGTTGAATTTTTTAACGGCGTTAGAGAATGGTTCAAAAGGATTTCCGACTTTGGTGAGAGACTTGGAATGCAGGTTGAACACTATGTAATTTCTTCGGGTATGAAAGAAATTATTGAGGGAACGGAAATAAGCAAAAATTTCAAGAGTATTTTTGCGTGTGAGTTTCTTTATGATGAAAACGGCAATGCTGTATGGCCTAAAACCGATGTAAATTACACAAACAAGACACAGTTTGTTTACAGAATCAACAAGGGTGTTCTTGATGTTGCAAATGATGTTGACCTCAACCGTTCTATGCCCGAGGACAGTAAACGGGTTCCGTTCTGCAATATGATTTACATAGGCGACGGTCTTTCTGATGTTCCGTGTATGAAAATGATGAAAGCATACGGCGGATATTCAATTGCAGTTTATCAAAAAAAGGACAGCAAGGTTGAGGATTTGCTGATGAAAGACAGGGTCGATTTTATCTATCCTGCCGATTATTCGGAAGGCACCGGTCTTGACCTTACCGTTAAAAATATCATCAGAAAAATGGCTGTTTGCGGCCTTTTGTACGACGAAAATCACGAGCAGAAAAAAGAAATTCTCGGAAGATAATTCCGGTTAAATAAAAAATGTCAAGTATCAAAACGATGCTTGACATTTTTCTTTGTTTGGTTTAATATAATTATAGAAAAGGAGATGCCTGCGATAAGCGGGTTCTCCCCAGTGTAGTTAGAAGCTAACCGTCAAAGGTTCGAATTTTGGGCGGTTAGTTTCTTTTTGTTTATATGTACATATATGCTATGTACTAAAAAGAATTACTTTTTGTTAACGAAAACTTGGTAACAAAGAGCGATAACGCTGACGATTAAAGTGCCGAGTAAACATACTTCGGAAATTGTCATGGTTACCACCTCCTCTTGCGAGGGGAAACCGCCTACCGTTTAATGCAGGTATCATGGTTTTATTCTAACAGTTTAATTCTTATTTGTCAATTTAATTTTCAGACGGCAGTTCATTATGGACTGCCGTCTTTTGCATATATTCTGTATAACCGAAAACTCATTTTCAATCTGAAGTTAATCTGTATTTTGTGAAAAAGGCTTGCAATAAACACGCAATTCAAATATAATTATTGTACAAGCAAATATTAGAATATATTTTAATCATAATTAAACATAAAGGAACAAAAAATGAATAAATTTCAACTTATAACAAACGAAGTAAAGAAGGTAATAAACGGTAAGGACAGAGCGGTTGTTACAACCTTGCTTGCGTTGCTGACGGGCGGAAATGTTCTTATTGAGGACATTCCCGGTGTGGGCAAAACCACAATGGCGGTTGCGTTTTCAAAAGCTCTCAACCTTGAATACGGCAGAGTTCAGTTTACTCCCGACACATTGCCGTCAGATATTACGGGATTTGCCGTTTATAACAAAGATGCAGGAAAGTTCACCTTCAACGAGGGTGCTGTTTTCTGCAACCTTTTTCTTGCAGATGAACTCAACCGAACTTCAAGCAGAACTCAGGCGGCTTTGCTTGAGGCAATGGAAGAACGACAGGTTACTGTGGAAGGACATACTTTCAAACTTGAAAAACCGTTTTCGGTTATTGCAACCCAGAACCCGACAGGTGCGTCGGGAACACAGCTTTTGCCCGATTCACAGGTTGACCGATTTACTGTAAGGCTCTCAATGGGATATCCCGACACTGACGCAGAGTGCAAAATGTTGCTTAACAGGAGCGGCAAAAATCCCCTTAACTCCGTAAACCAAGTTGTATCTAAGGAAGAGTTTCTCGAAATGCAATCCGAAGTGCAGAATGTATTTGTCAGCGATGATATGGCAAAATATATTGTTTCGCTCATTTCAGCCACAAGAAAACATCCGTTGATTTCAAGGGGAGCAAGTCCGAGAGCAACGCTTTCGCTGACCGAAATGGCAAAAGCGGTTGCGTTTGCGGAAGGTAGGGATTACATTGTTCCAAGAGATGTACAGAATATTTTTGTCTGCACGGTTAATCATAGAATAATTCTTAATGCTAAGGCAGCCGCAACCAAAAAAAGCGGAGATGAAATTTTACAGGAAATTCTCAGAAAAACTCCAAAACCGAGGACATAAAAATGATCAGAAACATAATAATTTATCTTTGTCTGTTGACGGGAACATTTCTGTTCAGCATTTTCTATTATGCATGGTTTTCGTGGTTCTTGTTTCTGACTGTAATTTCAATACCGTTAGTCTCACTTTTGCTGAGTCTGCCGTTTATGATACGCTGTGCGTGCTCCGGAATTGAAGTTTTTGCAAAGGACAATGTTTATCTGAAAGATGATTTTTACATTGCAATTTCGGGCAAAAAGAGAAAACCTCTTTTCTGCCCTATGATGACACTCAAAATAAAATCCACCAACCTGACGACTAATTTTTATGAAAACATAAAAATCAGATTTTCGGGTACATTTACAAAGCCGTTAATCAGACGATGCAACAGCCTCACACAGCATTGCGGACAGCTTGATATCGTCTGTAAGAACGCTAAAATTTACGATATTCTCGGCATATTTTTTATTCCGATAAAGATTAAAAACCATAATTTTGTTCGTGTTCTTCCAAAACAGCAAAAGCCGAAAATTATACCCGACAGCAGTAATTTCACGGTCACTGGATATAAACCGAAGCCTGTCGGCAACAGCGAAATTTATGAACTTCGTGAATATCGTCACGGCGACAGTCTGCGTAATGTTCATTGGAAACTTTCGTCGAAAAGCGACGAGCTGATTGTAAAAGAACCGAATATTCCGATAATCAAAAACTGCCTTATAATGCCGTATCTAAGCAATAACGCAGATGAAAACGACATTGTTTTTGCAAAGCTTTTGTATGCCTGCCGATATATGCTGAAGAAAATCGGCGTCTGCTTTGCCTGCGACAGGAACGGTAATCTTTTTGAAATCAAAAGCGAAAATGATGTGCTGAATTATTTTTCAGCTCTTTATCTCAATACAGGCAACGGAATTGTAGCCGACACAAACGACTTTCAGCATTACAATATTTTTGCCGATCGTGAGGAGGTGGCTACCCTGTGAAGAACAAAACAAGTTTTGTAATCGACCTTCTCCTCTGTGTGACATTAATTTCAAGCCTTTTTTACTGTCTTGTCACCTCTTTTGAAATAAAAACCGATTGGTATATCATCATAATTCCAACAGCGATTTTCTGTACAATTTACGGATTACTGGCCTCTCTGATAAAAAAGTCGGGGGTATTGTTCATCAGCGTGGCAATCACTATGATTGTGTTCGTGTTCACTCTGCTGTTTTCACTTGAAACAATTCTCGCACAACTAAGCTATGTGATAACACAAATCTTGAAATGGCTTTCGCAATATCTGCCGTTACAGGATAAAATTATTCTCGGTGACACACTCGGTACAAGTGCTACGGGACTGTTTGTGTTTGCTTCTGCAATACTGAGCGCTGTTTTTACAATCAGCCTGATACGATACAATAGGATTCTGATTCCGTCACTGCTGTCAATGATTCTTATTACACCGTGTTTCATTCTTGTGAACACATTGCCATCACTTGTGTGTCTTTTTATTGCAATTGCAAGTCTTATTGCTTTGTACATTTCAAAGAACACACGCAAATTCAGACCGTCACAGGGCGGGGCGATTGCGGCAATTTCATTCGGAATAATGCTTGTTGTGATGGCAATTCTCCTTGCATTCAACCCGATTGAAAAGTTTGAGCGTTTTGACTGGCAGGAAAATCTTCTGCAAAATATCGAAAACGGCTTTAACATTGATGACGGGAGAAAAACTTCTGCACAGAAAGATTTGCAAAAAGTCAAAAATTCACTTGAAGAAAAGGAAAATCTCAATGATATTTCACCGTTAACGCAGACACATACACCTATTATGACGGTCACAGCCGCAACAGGAGGCAATCTCTATCTCAAAGGCACAGCATATGCAGATTACGAGAACAATACTTGGAGTATTTTAACTGACAAAGAGGTTTCAAAATATCCGCAGGATTTTGTACCGTTTACTGCAACAGTCGGAAACAACGCTTTAACCGACACAAGGGTTCATATGCTGAATAATAGTGAGATTGCCTATGCTCCCTACTTCACTGAAAAACTTCCTGATAATCTCAATTCGGTTGCCGATGTGTGCATCAAAAATGATACGAATAAAAACGAATTCAATTATTCGCACCATCCGTTTTTTGCAGACAGTGTGTATAAATATGCCAATCCGACTGCTGCTGAAAATTATCGAAAATTTGTGCATGACACCTACCTTCAGATTCCGAGAAATACACAGATTGAATTGCGCAGGATTGCCGAACAAGAGGGTTTGCTTGACTCGGGACTTACCGTTTCCGACAAGGTTGAAATGGTGAAATCCTACATTTCAGAAAGCAAAACCTATTCACTGAAAACTCCGAAAATGCCTTCGGGCAAAGATTTTGCAACTTGGTTTCTCAATGAGAGTGACACGGGATATTGTGTTCACTTTGCCACGGCAGGCACGCTTATGCTGAGGTCACTGGGAATTCCGGCAAGATATGTTACAGGCTACTATGCAACCGCATACGCAAATCAGACCGTGACTGTAACAACCGACAATGCCCACGCATGGGTTGAATATTACAGTGATACGGCAGGCTGGATTCCGCTTGAATGTACACCGTCATCATTCCAACCTGCAAGATATGTCGGCTCTCAAAGTGCAAGCGGCGGCACTACGAACATAACTCAACCGACAACTGTTAAGCCAACAACATCATCAACGACTGCTCCGACAAACAGCACGGTTTCTCACAACACAAAATCGAAAAATGACAGCAAGTCTTCATTTGAATTTAACGGATTTACAATCACGATGATGTCGGTGGGAACTGTTGCTCTTGCTTTGATTGCAATTTTCTTAAGAAGAAATATAATCATCAAAAAGAGAAAACAAAAATTTGAAACAGGAAGAAACAATAAGCGTGCAATCTGCATTTACAAAGAGCTTAAAAATCTCACGAAAATTTCACATCTTCTGATTACAGATGAAGTGAAATCCGTGTACGAAAAGGCGAGGTTCAGCAATCACACGATAAGTGATGATGAACTGAAAATTATTGAAGATGCTTATTATAATTCTGCTGAAGAAATTTATAACAATCTTCCCCGTATCAAAAAGCTGTATTACAAGTTTATAAAGGCGATAAAATAAGAAATGCTCCCGTACAATTCGGGAGCGTTTTTGTTATATTCAATAAATTTTATTGTCAAAAAATATGCAGAGCAACGATTATTTTTCTGTTATGACAAAATAAAGCAGTTATATTCATCTAATATGTCAATATATTTCTTGTGTTTTAAGATATATAATCTAAGTAATATTAAAATCAAGGAGGCATATTATGAGAAAATTTTCTGCAATTATATTGTCAATTATTTTACTTTGTTTAATTATTTTCCCGACCGCTTGTTCGGACAAACAAGATACCGACGCTAAAAATCAAGATGGGTATTCCGAATATGTAAAGTGTCTGCTTGACGGCAAGGGCAGTGGAATAGTCAGCACTTCTTTTTCAGATAATGAAAAAGCTTTGAAATATTACAAAAGCAATCTCAGAAAAAGCGGTGATTTTATGATTACCGATATCGAAGACGGAGTTTGCATCAATCAATATCTTGGCGACAGCGACAATGTTACTGTTCCCGAAAAGCTCGACGGAAAGCCTGTTATAATGCTCGGCGGTTATATTTACGATGATAATAATTCTTCATCAGAAATATTCGGTGCTTTTTCAAACACTAACCTTGACAGCATAACAATTAAAGTTCCGTCAAGTGTGAAATACATTGACTCTTCCCTTATGTTCCATTATTCGGGTATGGTTGACAGTTATTTAATTGACAACAGCAAGACTTACTGCACATTTGAAGTTGACAAAAATAATCCGTACTTTTCTTCCGAAGGCGGTTGCCTTTACTCAAAGGATATGAAAACTTTAAACTATATTAACTTCAATTACTATGTAAAGGACAATAACGAAAAGACAGAATTCAAGGTAAATGACACCGTGGAAAATTTTGACTTGGTCGAAAACATTCCGTCAGATTTGTTCGTATGTTTTGAATTTGGCAAAAATATCAAAGACATCAACGCAAATATTGATTACAGAGAGGACGGGAATAAGCCGAATAAGGAACTTGCACAGAATTTAAAACTCTCCGTAAAAGGCTACAAAGGAACTGCCGCCGAAAAATGGGCAAACGAACAATATCTAAATTTTATCGCAATTGAATAACCACAAAAAAGGCTCTTAAAAACAACTCAAGAGCCTTAAATTTTGCTTTGTATTATTTAAAAAGATTCTTTTTGTCATAATAATCTTTGTCGACAAACTCGTCCTTTTCGTCAAGATTATTGTCGCTGCTCTTGAAAAGTCCCGAGCCAAAACGATAATCGTGATTTGCCATTCTGCGAATTCCGTAAGCAAGAATTGCAACGCACACCAAAAGCCAGAATACTAACCAAAACATAAACAACACCTCTCAAAAGCAATACAATGTTAATATTTTTGTTTAGCTGATTATATCATTACAATATTATTTTGTCAATATATTTTATTAATATTTATTAATAAACGTAAGAACTTTTCTAACTGTTTCAACACTCAATTTATCTGTGTTGCCGTATTTGAGAAAAGAATTGACATTACCTGCATTAAGATTCAACTCCTTATAAATGCGGTAGTTTGTAATACGCTTTTGCTGTTTAACTTCACAGATTTTTTTATACATCAAATTTTTGATTTTTGTTTCATTATTGTGTTTGTTTAATCTGTAAAGATAGTTATCATAGATTGTTTTGTACTCGCTTAATTCTTTTTTGGAAATATACTTTTCAATATTATTGCCCGTAATTTCCGAAAGTTTTCCGCAACCGTCATTAAGATAATCGTACTTTTTAAGAAGTTTATTTTTTAAATTTTCATCAGTAAACATCATAAGATAAAGACACAAAGCGTCTTTAAGGCGAGAATTATTTTCGGCAAGTTTTGAAAATGAGTACAAAGATGTTCCGCCCACTCCTGACAATTCTTGTAGTTGTGAAAGAAGATATCCTTTAAATGTTAATACCCTCATTTAAACCTCTCCTTATAGTCTTTATAATGCTCTAAAAGAATATTTTTATCAAAATCAGTCAACATTCCGTAACAAACATCTTCAACAAGTTTATCGAGTAAGTTCCAGTCCAAGGAATTGTAAACTAACTCATTTTCAATATCCTCAGCATCTTTGTCTCGCATTGCACACAATTTTGACACTACCAAATCTTCAAGTGATAAAGTGTAAAAATTAACTTTCTTTGTAGGTATATCAACCTTTACAATTCGTTCAAGATAGTTTTCCGGAAAATTTATTCTATAAGCATTTACATTCATATTTATATTGTACAACTCTAAAAGCTGTTTTATTTCATCACTCGCGTCGATAGAATCAATATCGTGCGTTGATCTATAAATTTTCTTCATTAACACAAGAGCACTTCCGCCTGCAATAACGCAGGTGTAAACATCGTCAGAGGTATCAATCAATGCCATATCTCTATCAACCTGTAAAAGTCTTTCGATAATTTCTTTTTCGTATAAATTCATTGTTGCACCTCTTTATATATTTGATTTTCAATAATAGTATTATTCAATTTCTATTATATTAAAAATAATTTTTTTGTCAACAAGAAATCGTAATTTACCAACATAATTTTGCAAGTTGGGGTGGCGGTACTGTTCAATTTGGGATTGATGTGGTAAAATGAGTAAATGAACGGAGGGAATGCGATGTTTAATGTTACAATCCGTCAGGTTGGGATTGAGGAACGGGAAGAAATTATAATCTGCTGTCACGAAATCAGCGATGAAGTTATGTCGCTTGCAAACAGTATCAGAGGGCAAAAAAGTTTTCTTCTTGCATCAAAAGACGGCGAGTTGTTCAAACTTGACACCAAGGAAATTTTTTACATAGAATCGGTTGACAACAAGACTTTTATATACTGCAAAAACAATGTTTATGAAACCAAACAAAAGCTGTATGAACTTGAAGAAATTTTAAAGGGAACAAAGTTTTTCCGATGTTCAAAATCAATGATACTTAACATCGGTAAAATTCGTTCCGTGTCACCGTCTGTCAACAGCCGTTTTGAGGCAAAGCTTGTGAACGGTGAAACGGCAATTATTTCAAGGCAGTATGTGCCGACCTTAAAGAAAAAGCTTGGAATGTGAGGTATTGATATGAATGATTCTTTAAAAGAAATTATAAAAGAAGTCATAAAGGACTTTTTCATAATCACAGTTGCAATGCTTTTTATTGTAAGCCTTGCAAATTCAATTGCATTAATCGAATACTATCCCCCGTATTTTCCGTGGGTTGTAATGGGGACAGGCGCTGTAACTTCTATTCCGACTCTGCTTTTCTACTTTAAAGAAGAACCCACAAAACTGCAGGCTCGCATACGAATTGCCATTCATTTCTGCCTTATTCAGGCAATTGTTATGACCGAAGGATTTCTGCTCGGTTGGTACGACAGCATTCCTATGGCTCTTATGGTTTTTGGAATGATTACCGCCGTGTATCTGCTGACATTCCTTTTTAGCTACATTACACGGACAAATACGGCAAAATCAATTAATGAGTCGCTCAAAAGATTTAACGCTGACGAGGATTATCAGGACGAATAACTGCATTTTGACACACAAAATTGCAACTTACTCCCCTCTTTTTGCAACACAGCTAAAATTGCTTTTCTTTTGAATTGCAAAATGCTACTATGTTGACAGAAGGAGGGGATTCTTAATGAGTAACATAATTGAAGTTAAAAATCTTGTAAAGAATTATAAAGATGTTCACGCAGTAAATGATATATCATTCACGGTTAAAGAAGGTTCGTTTTTTGCATTTCTCGGAATAAACGGTGCAGGCAAATCAACCACAATCAACATTCTTTGTACGGTGCTTGAAAAGACATCGGGCAATGTTAAAATAGGCGGATATGACCTTGACAAAGAAAAGAGTAAAATAAAGGAGCTTATCGGAATTGTTTTTCAGGGTTCTGTACTCGACAAACAACTTACCGTTAAAGAAAATCTTGAATCGAGAGCGTCATATTACGGACTTAACAAAAAAGAAATTGCAAAGAGAATTGAAAGTCTTACAAAAACATTTGACCTTTCAAAAATTCTCAAAAGAAAATACGGCACATTAAGCGGCGGTCAGCGCAGACGGGTTGACATTGCAAGAGCGCTTATTAACCGACCAAAGCTCTTGTTTCTCGACGAACCGACAACGGGACTTGACCCGAAAACGAGGTTGCAGGTTTGGGAAATTATCCACAATCTTCGCAAAGAAACAGGGCTTACGGTATTCCTCACAACCCACTATATGGAAGAAACCGTTGACTGCGACAATGTGGTGATTATTGATTCGGGCAAAATTGTTGCAAACGATTCTCCGCACAATCTCAAAAAAGATTATTCGTCAAATAGCCTTGTCTGGTACACGGAAGAAAATTCTGAAAATGATAATCTTCTCAAAGGCGACAATCTCAATTTTGAGAGAGTCGGCGATGCGTACAAAATTAAAATCAAGGACAGCAGACAGGCTCTTGAGATTGCGAACAAGCACGCTGAAATTGCCGATTTTGAGATTATCAAGGGCAATATGGACGATGTATTTCTGACTGTAACGGGTAAAAGGTTGGGTGACTGATATGAAATTTCAAAGAACACTTTGCTCATACAAGGGTATGACAAAACGAAATATAAAGGTATATTTAAAGGACAAAACCGCAATCATCTTCTCAATGATGACGCAGATTATCATACTTGGATTGTATCTTTTGTTTCTAAAACAGAATTATGTTGATTCAATGACTTCAATGCTTGACGGATTCAACATCAAAACTGAAGACAATCTGATTAACGCACTTGTAAACTCATGGCTTGTATCGGGTGTTATCGGAACATCGGTTGTAACTGTTGCAATGAACTCACTTTCCGTAATGATTTCTGACAAGCAGAACAAGATTGACTACGACTACAATGCATCTTCCGTAAAGGGCAGTACGGTTGTTCTCTCCTACTTCTCAGGTGCGGTTGTAAACACAATTGTAATCAGCGCAATTTTACTCACGGCAGGCATTGGCTTTGCGTGTGTATCGGGTTCAAAATTTCCCGAATTTACAGAGCTTTTAAAATTGTACGGACTTGTAATTCTCGGCTCTGTTTCGGCTGTACTTATTCTTATGTTTGTTGCGTCATTCTTCAAAAAGAATTCAACCTATGCCGCATTCAACACACTTGTTTCGGTTGCAATCGGTTTTGTAATCGGTGCATACATTCCCGTCAGCCAGTTTTCGGACGGAGTTCAGACATTTGTAAATCTTATCCCCGGTTCACATATTGCGGCTATGATAAGGAATGTGCTTGTCAGCCCGTGCATTAACGATATTTCAACCTCACTTGCAGGGGCAGATAACGGAATGTTTGCAACAGAGGCAGAAAAAGCATTTGCAACTAACCTTAACCTTTTTGGAAATGAAGTAGATTTTAAATTTATGATGATGTACTCAATCGGAGCAATCGTTCTTTTCCTTATTCTCAATCTCGTTTCCTACAAATTCAGTTCAAAACGCAAAGACTGATTATGGCAAGCAAAAAGCCGACACTCTTTAAAAAGTGTCGGCTCAATTTTTTATTTATAAAAATTACTTCCAAACTTCTTCTGCAATTTCTTTTACAAGAGCAAGCTTTGCCCACTGCTCTTCCTCGGTAAGTTTGTTACCGATTTCGCATGACGCAAAACCGCACTGTGGACTGAGATACAATCTGTCAAGTGGAATGTACTTTGCAGCCTCATAAATACGATTGATTACAGTCTGCTTGTCTTCGAGGACAGGTGACTTTGTTGTGATAAGTCCGAGAACAACCTTCTTGTCACCGCTAACATATTTTAACGGTTCAAAACCGCCTGAACGCTCATCGTCAAACTCAAGATAATAAGCATTGACATTTTCTTCTCCGAAAAGTTTCTCTGCAACAGGATCATATGCACCGCTGCTGAAGTATGCTGAATGGTAGTTACCTCTGCAAACATGAGTGTTGATTACGAGGTCATCGGGCTTGCCCTCAATTGCAAGGTTGTTTACCTTGAGAAGTTTCTCGCTGATATCCTTAAAGTCAGCACCCTCACCGTAGCGGATTACGCTGCCTTCTGCAACAAGAACGCCCCATGTGCAGTCGTCAAACTGGATATTTCTGCAACCTGCATCGTAAAGGTCTTTGATTACCTTTTTGTAGCCGTTTGCAATATCGTTGATAAATTCCTCATCTGTCGGATAGAACTTTCTTGTTGTTTCTATATTTGCAGGGATGATGAACTGCTGGAAAAACTGTGCTGGAGCAGGAATTGTCTGCTTTGCAACTGTGTTTTCGTCCTCAAGAGCCTTTACGAATTTGTAATGCTCAACAAACGGATGACTGTCAACAGAAATCTTACCTGTAAGCCATGTATCGTCAATCAAAGCCTGTTCACCGTGGAATGTAACACCGTTTACTGTTTTCTTGTGTTCTACTCCGTTGAATCCCCACATAAAGTCAAGATGCCATGTTGCTCTGCGAAATTCACCGTCTGTAATTGCTTTCATACCGGCTTTTTTCTGTTTTGCAACAAGGTCAAGAATTGCCTTGTCTTCAACTGCGGTAAGCTCTTCTCTTGTGATTTTACCGTTTTCAAAATCAAGTCTTGCTTTCTTAAGATAGTCAGGTCTTAAAAAGCTACCTACTGTTTCAAATCTGAATGGTGTGTGCTGTTTACTCATCTTGAATACCTCCGTGGGAATTTTGATGAGTTAATTATATTATGAATTTTCAGACTTGTAAAATACTTGTTCTTAGCGGTTAGCTATAACTAAAAATTATATCAAATATGATTCTTCAAAGCCTCAATATATGCCTCGGCAAGATTGCTGTGCAAAAGCTTTTTGTTTTCGATATAACCGATTTTCATATCGCCCTCCTCGTCAAGGGGAATGGCAATAATATTGTCACCATTCAGCTCATTGTCGATAACGCCGCTGCAAACTGTGTAACCGTTAAGTCCGATTAAAAGGTTGAACAAAGTTGCTCGATCGGTTACACGGATATTTTTTGTACGCTCAACCGTGCTGAAAATCTCTTCCGAATAATAGAAAGAATTATGCTCACCCTGTTCAAAAGACAGGTACGGATAATCGGCAAGTTCTTCCATTGTCACGGACTTTTTGCCTGCAAGCGGATGCTCGGTTGAAATAAATACATGGGGCTTTGCCGTAAAAAGCTCTGTGAATGTCAATGAATTAGATTTAATAATCTTCATCAGCGCGTCCTTGTTAAAGCTGTTGAGATAAAGGATTCCGATTTCGCTTTTCATCTTTGCAACATCGTCAATAATCTCGTAAGTTTCGGTTTCACGGAGTGAAAAATCATATTCATCGCCGGCAAATTCACGAATAAGATCAACAAAGGCATTTACGGCAAAAGAGTAGTGCTGAGTTGAAATACAGAACTGCTGTTTTCTTTTTGCGCCCGACTTATACACGCCCTCAAGCAGGCTTGCCTGTTCAAGAACCTGCCGTGCATAGCCGAGAAATCTTTCGCCCTCATTGGAGATTACAACACCTTTATTTGTTCGTGTAAAAATTGCTATTCCCATCTCGGTTTCAAGCTCACGGATTGAGCTGGTAAGTCCCGGTTGGGAAATAAAAAGTTCCTTAGATGCCTCACTTATTGAGCCTGTACGGGCAACGGTGACAACATATCTTAACTGTTGCAAAGTCATCACAATCAATCCTTTCAAAAAGGCAAAGTCCGAATCATTTCGTCATTTTTTAAATTATTTAATCTGCCTGTGGAGCGTCAGCTCCTCAGGGATTAAGCGGAAATTATTGCTTCCACTGAAATTTTGAGATAGCTCCTGCCGCCATAGATGCGGGGATCATCACCGTTCAAATTATAGCACGATTTCAGAAGTTTGTAAATTATTTTCATTACATAATAGTCGGTTTGTTAAGAATATATACATTTAATAGACTTTGTTCATAATAATATATAGAATTATGTATAAAGGCTCTATAATAAAAGTTGGGGTAAGAACAAAAAGAGCCTACAAAAATAAAAGTAAAAAAGTAGAGCATATTTGTAAAAAA
>CACXEX010000113.1 GCA_902766775.1 uncultured Ruminococcus sp.
GAGCGCAGTTGTAGCCCTGCATAAAATTATTCTTTGCAATTTCACCTTTTGTCATACCAATTTCTCCTTTTACAAGTCAATTTCATACAAGCCAAGTATAGCACCGAAAGGCGCATACTGCAACGATTTTTTGCTTGTGGAAGAAATGAGTGTATGATATAATAGGCACGGAAAGTATAATTATATTCCCCTCAAATTTTGCCTTGCAAAATTCTCGATGGGTGATTATATCAGATGAATAGGCAGTTAATAAATTCAGAGTTTGAGAGGTACAGCATTTTGATTATATATTTTTCAGGAACAGGTAACAGCCGCCACATTGCAAAAAGAATTGCCGAAAAACTTAACGATGTTACTTTTGATATAAATAGCAGAATAAAGGAAAACGACACTCAGACAGTTGAAGTAAACGGAAAACTCATTATTGTTACTCCGACATATGCTTGGAGAATTCCGAGAATTGTTCAGGATTGGATTATCAAAACCGAATTCAACGGCGTTGAGCAGGTATGGTTTGTAATGAACTGCGGCGGTGAAATCGGAAACGCCGCAAAATATAACCGCCGATTGTGTTCTAAAAAGGGCTTTACATATATGGGAACGGCACAAATTTTAATGCCCGAAAATTATATTGCACTTTTCGGAACACCCGAACCTGAAAAGGCAAGGCAGATTGTTTCAAAGGCTGAACCTGTCATTGATGAAATAATCAAAGAAATTGCGGCAGGTCATATGTTTTCAACACCCCGTAATAATTTTTCCGACAAAATTATGAGCGGACCTGTAAACAATATATTTTACACTTTTTGTGTGAAATCCAAGGCATTTTATGCCGATGAAAAATGTATCGGTTGCGGAAAATGTGTAAATGTATGTCCGTTAAATAATATTGAACTAAAAGACAAAAAGCCTGTTTGGGGCAAAAACTGTACACATTGTATGGCATGTATCAGCTATTGTCCGTTGAATGCAATAGAGTACGGAAAACACAGTTTGCAAAAGCCGAGATATACTTTTGAAAAATTGTAAGAACAAATCAGAATTGCACAAGGAGAACGAATTGAGCTTAAATTTAATAAAACTGAATACAAACAGCAAGGACAAAGAATATTTTGAGCAAATAAACAACGAGGCATTTCCCGTTTCGGAACGGTTGAGTTTTGATGAAATTTTTGCTTTTGCATCAGACACAAACACAGATGTGCTGGGAATATACGATGATGAAATTCCGTTGGGTTTTGCTATTATTTTAAAAAATTCAGAATGCGGATATATCTATTTTTTAGCGATTGATAACCGTTTTCGTTCAAAAGGCTACGGCAGTGCGGCTTTACAAAAAATGACAGAAATATATTCTGATTTACAACTTGTTCTGGATTTTGAATTGATTGATGAAAATGCAGAAAATTATGTGCAGAGAGTCCAAAGAAAAAATTTTTATCTGAGAAACGGATTTCACGAAACAGGAAATTATACAATGCTTGGCAATGAACGCTTTGAGGTTGTTTGCACAAATGGTGAACTTTGCAAACCTGCACTAAAAGATTTGCTCCACATTCTCCACGAACACCGTCCCGAATTTCCTGACATATTGATGTAAATACACAAATGATAAATTTTAATACGAGGTGTTGGATCAATATATGGCAGTGAAAACAGATAAAAATATTTTTAACCACTGTTCAACTGCAAAACTGACTGTTTGCCACTGAAAAGTAACGGAGGAAAGGCTATGAAAAAACTGTTTTTTGAAATTGAAAAAGATGGTTTCTATGGAATTTATTACGAGAATCCAAAGGGCTCGGACTGTGCGGTTATCGGGTTGTTCGGAGATGACCCAAACGATTTTATGGCAAAGTGCGGCGCAAAATGGTTACATAAAAACGGTGTGAATGTTCTTTGTATGTCACCTGCAAGGAAAAATTACAGTCATGTGAATGTTCCTCTTGAAAGAATTGAAACCGCCATTAAGTGGCTGAAAAATCATAATAATCGAAAAATCGGAATTATGGGAATGAGTACCGCAGGTATGGATGCCCTCGTTGCGGCCTCGTTTTTCTCCGATATCACGCTCACATTCGGACTTACTGCCAGCGATTTTGTGTGGCAGGGATTTGAACAAGGCAAAAAGGACGGCTGCAAAGAATGGCCCGTGGCAGGTGCGTCTACACTTTCATGGAAAGGCAAGCCACTTGCGTATATGCCGTTTGTGTACGAACACCCACAGTATTGGCAAAACATTGAGGAAGAAACAAAGGGGTCTGGTGATATCGAACGCAGTACCTGTCTGTTTATTGACTCCGAAAAAGCAAGAGAACATACAGAAGAAGAAATGATTAAAGTTGAGAAAATAAAAGGCAAGCTCTTCCTTGTGGGCGCAGATGACGATTCCTTTTGGGAGGCAGGAAAATATATCCGCCGAATGGATAAGCGTTTGAAGGAGCGCCCCCACTCCTGTGATTATGTGCCGCTTGTCTATGAACACGGAACGCATTTTGTTCTCCCCGAGTCTATGCTCCGTATGGCTTTACCGATAGGTTTGAAATTTGTAATGCGGTTTATTTTCAGAGCCGCAAAAGAATATCCGAACGAATGTGAAGCAACCAGAAAAGATATTGACAAAAAACTTTCAGCTGCACTAAAAGAGTGGTGTGAACAGCCTTAAACGGCGAGCCGCCTTTCCCCGTTCGTGCAGACAGTTTGTGATAACAAAACATATTATGCCCGAGCGTAGATTTGTAACCATTTGTACAAAATAACAAATCCGAAATTATGACGAGGTGTTGATTGATGAAGATAAAACAGCAAAAGCTGATTAAAACATTTTTGATTGACGAACTTGGCTCGGACAAGGGTTGTGCGTTATTTGACGAGCAGGACAAAGTGCTTGCAACGCTCATTAAAAACACAAAAGGCAAGTCGGAAAATCAAATAAAAACACTTGTGCAGACAATTCTTCCACGAATTGCACTGTACAAAACCTTATTAAAAAATGACTTTTCAGATGAAAATGTGTATGCGTATATGCGAAAGTATATGATTGACACGGTTGCGGCAAAAAAGCACGCATCAACCGCTAAAATGGAAATTGTACCGGGATTTTATTCGATTTACAGCAAAGTTTTTCTCAAGATTATGCGTACAACCGACTTGCAAGACAGCACGCAAAAGTGCGGTGACGGTTACTACGACATTACAATCACAAAATGTCTTTGGCACACGGCTTGCGTTGAAAACGGATGTGCCGAGCTTTGCCGACTGTTTTGTGATGTTGACGATGTTACATACGGCGGTCTTAAAAAAATAGGGTTTACCAGAACCAAAACTTTAGGCTACGGCGGAGATTGTTGCGATTTCCACTTTTATAAAAAATAATTGAGAAAATAACATTTTACTCGAATGCAGTTGCTTTATTCTTTAAAATTGGTATAATCTAAGTACAGATATTCCACGCTTCTAAAAGATGCGTGGAATATCCGTGAGTTTAGCCGTGGAATAATCCACAACCAAACTCACAAGGAGCTGACGCTCCTTTGTACTGTTTGCAATCTGTCGCAAGCTCTGCTCATTGCAAGCAAAGCAGAGCGTTGCTCGGATTTAAATCTAAGTATAATAAACAAAAAGACATTAAAGAAAAAGGTGATTAACATTGTCTTTTCCACAGGATAAAATAAGAAATTTTAGCATTATTGCTCACATTGACCACGGCAAGAGTACGCTTGCGGACAGAATTCTTGAGCAGACTCATTCAGTTTCCGAAAGAGATATGGAGGCGCAGTTGCTTGACGATATGGACCTTGAGCGTGAGCGTGGCATTACAATCAAGGCAAGGGCGGTAAGCGTTATATACAAAGCCTATGACGGTGAAGAATATCTTTTCAACCTCATTGACACCCCAGGTCATGTTGACTTTAACTACGAAGTTTCCCGTTCACTTGCGGCTTGCGAGGGCGCTATTCTTGTTGTTGACGCATCACAGGGCATTGAGGCTCAGACTCTTGCAAACACATATCTTGCCGTTGACAGCGGACTTGAAATTGTTCCCGTTGTCAACAAGATTGACCTTCCGAGTGCCGACCCCGACAGAGTTATTCAGGAAATCGAAGATGTAATCGGTATTCCTGCCGAGGACGCTCCGAAAATTTCTGCAAAGGCAGGAATCAACATTCACGCAGTTCTTGAAAAGGTGGTTCACGATATTCCTGCTCCGACAGGCGACATCAACGCACCTCTGCGTGCATTGATTTTTGACAGCTACTACGACAGCTACAAGGGCGTAATTATATATGTAAGACTCAAAGAGGGACAGATTCACCCGGGTGATGAATTCAAACTTATGGCAACAGGCAGCGTGTTCAATGTTGTTGAATGCGGACTTATGCACGCAACCGCTCCCGAAAAGACTGACGGTCTTTATGCAGGCGAAGTTGGCTACATCACGGGTTCAATCAAAACTCTTGCAGACGCAAAAGTCGGCGACACTGTTACACTCACATCAAATCCTGCCAAAGAACCTCTTCCGGGCTATCGTGAGGCACAGCCTATGGTATTCTGCGGTATCTACCCTGTTGACGGTGCGAGATACGGCGACCTTAAAGATGCCCTTGAAAAGCTTCAGCTTAACGATGCGGCACTTTCATTTGACCCCGAAACATCGGTTGCCCTCGGATTCGGTTTCCGCTGCGGATTTTTGGGATTACTCCATATGGAAATCGTTCAGGAACGACTTGAAAGAGAATATCAGCTTGACCTCATCACAACCGCACCGAGTGTAATTTACAGAATTACACGCACAGACGGCACTGTTGAGATGATTGACAACCCGACAAACTACCCCGACCCGTCACTTATTCAAATGGCGGAAGAGCCTGTAACTGACGCTCATATCTATGCGCCGAAGGAATATGTCGGCAACATTATGGAGCTTTGTCAGGACAGACGAGGAACTTTTGTCGATATGCAGTATATTGATGCCGACCGTGTTGATTTGCACTATGTACTTCCCCTTGCCGAAATTATCTATGACTTTTTCGACACGCTCAAATCACGCACAAGAGGTTACGCATCATTTGACTATGAGCTTAAAGAATATGTTCCGAGCAACCTTGTAAAGCTTGATATTATGCTGAACGGCGAAGTTGTCGATGCGCTTTCGTTCATCATTCACGCTGATAAGGCATATTCAAGGGCAAGAAAAATGGCTGAAAAGTTAAAGGAAAAGATTCCGAGACAGCTCTTTGAAATTCCGATTCAAGCTTGTATCGGCGGCAAGATTATTGCCAGAGAAACCGTAAAAGCTATGCGTAAGGATGTACTTGCCAAGTGCTACGGCGGTGATATTTCCCGTAAGAAGAAGCTCCTTGAAAAGCAAAAAGAAGGTAAAAAGCGTATGCGCCAGCTCGGTTCTGTTGAAGTTCCGCAGGAGGCATTTATGGCGGTTCTCAAGCTTGACACGGATTAACGGTGACGATATGAAAGAACTTGCTATGTTTTACAACTTTTCAGACGAAAGACTTCGCAAGGCAAAGTTTGCACTTATGCCGCTTAAGATTCAGGTTAAAAAGGTTGAAAAAGAAGATTTCAATCAGCCAATCGGCTACCTTGCAGGCATTAAGGGCATTGAGCCTGTTGCAGAAAAGTTTGACGGTGACGGCTTTGATGAAGAAATGATTGTTATGCACAATTTCACGAACAAAACAATTGATTCGCTCATCAAGGTGCTGAACAAGTGCGGTGTCGGACGAGTTCCGCTCAAGGCGGTTATCACCCCCACAAGCAAAGATTGGGACAGTCTGACGCTTATAAAAGCATTAAAAGCCGACCACGAGGAAATGCTCAAAAAATTGAAAATGAAAAATTAAAAATGGAAAATGAATGTCGGCGGTGTGCCACCGCAGTCTATTCGAGAAGATAGTCAGATAAAAAAATTGCATCAGATACCCGAATAAGGTTCTGATGCAATTTTTGTTTTTTTATAAAAGCTGTTGTTTAATATTGATATCAAATTTTATAAATGTCACAAACCTGTAGGGGTAGTCTTGCGACCGCCGCCTGTGGCGGAAAAAGGGAGCAAAGCGCTGTCTGAAATAGCGAGCAATAGGCAGTGCATTTATGCACAACGCATTGCGACTATATTTCAGACGGGAGTTCATTGGACGCCCGCCTTGATGAATGAGTTTGTTTAAAAACATATGTTTTGATGTGATGAATGTTGTGTATAATCTGTAGCAGTAACTTTCTAACATTTATATAATTGGACTTAACATAAATTTTCTGCCGTTACTGACGGGCAAACACGGTTCGCCCCTACTGATTATCAACAACTTTGTGATATTTAATATATATTTTTCACTCACTCCGTCTTATATCTCAACCAAACTGCGCCGCTGTCGAACTTTTGAACATCGGACAAAGCAAGCTGTGTGAGCGGATAATCCATATTTCTGCCGTCAAATACGGACGGCATTTCCTGTCTGCCGTCAATTCCTGCACCGATTAAAATGCTGATTTCGTCAAGAAGTCCGTCATTGAGGAACGCTGTATTGATTGCGGGGCCGCCGACAATGCTCATGCGCTCAACACCGAATTTTTCGGCAAGAATTTCACTTGCACGAACGAGGTTGATTTTCTCACTACCGCAGGCAATCCATGAAATTTCCTGACCGTCAAGGTAGTCAAGATATTCTTTCGGTACTTGCTCGCTTGTGATGATGAGATACGGCTTTTCCATTCCTCTTGCATTTGGCCAAAGGAGTTTGCCGTGTGTGTCAACAACAATTTCATAGCCCTTTGCATCGGCTTTTTTTGAAAATCCCTCTTTGCCGTAAGGAGTGCTGTCCTTTGCCTCAAAAAATCCGGGTTCGGACATTTCAAGCTCGGCAGTAACTCTGCCGCTCACGGTTGTCGGTGTGTCGAGTGCGGCAAGTGTTGCGTAATAATCACTCACGCCCTCAAGCTGTGAAGTCATTGCGCAGTCAATTCTGCCGTCAACCGATGTCATCATATGACAAATAATGTATGGCTTTTTCATATTATAACTTACCTCCGTAAACAGGGAAACCGCTGCTTGCGCCGTAGTTTTCAATGTGTTTAAAATTCTTGAGTGTTTCCATATCCTTGTCGCTGATTTCAAAATTAACCTCTGCGTTGCCCTTCATATGGTCGGGATTTGCTGTCTTAGGAAGTGAAATTGCACCAAGCTGAAGTGTGTAGCGAATGCAAAGCTGTGGAACTGTAACACCGTAACGCTTTGCCATTTCGGCAATTTCAGGCTGACCGAGAATTTCACCGTGGGCAATCGGAGAATATGCCTCAACTGCAATGCCGTTTTTTTGACAATATGCAACGAGTTCAAGCGGAGTGTTGCTGATGTGGAGCAAAATCTGATTGACCATAGGCTTAACCTCGCAAACCTCCATAAGGCTCTTCAAGTCCTCAATTTGGAAGTTTGAAACACCGATTGCACGGAGTTTGCCCTCTTTGTATGCGTCCTCAAGTGCTTTCCAAGCGGCACGGTTGCCCTCAACATAACGGTTGTCGCTCTGATTAACCTCCGCCCAAGGCTGTGGGCTGTGAATAATCATCATATCAAGGTAATCAAGTCCCATTTTCTCCAATGTTTCGTCAATGCTCTTTTTAGCGTCCTCATAGGTCTTATGCTCTGCGGCAACCTTTGAAACAACAAAAAGCTCCTCACGGGGAACTCCGCAGGTTCTGATACCCTCGCCTACTCCACGCTCGTTGCCGTAAGCCTGAGCCGTGTCAAAGTGACGATAGCCGAGTTTTGCGGCGGCTTTTACAGCCTCTGCCACGCTTGAATCATCAATAAACCAAGTGCCAAGTCCAAGCTGTGGAATCTTTATGCCGTTTGCTAATGTTAATGTATTTGTGTACATAATAAAACCTCCCGATTATTTCGTTAATTTCATTATATAATTTAAAGTTAGCTTTAGGTCAAGATGTTTTATAAATTTTTATTATCATAAAAATTTATAATTGAAAATTAAAAATGGAAAATTAAAAATTGTGGTCGGGCATACAAATTGCAAAATGCAATTCATTGTCACCCGACCGTATTTTATATATGATGTTTGATCTATTTTAAAATTTTATTTGCAAAATAATAGGCACATTGCGACATTTATAAAATTAGTTTTAACATACAATTTGTACGATTACTTGCGGGAGAACACGGTTCTCCCCTACGGACGATACACCGTTTTAATCTCATCAAAACATATTTGCTTAAACAAATTCTATCATCAAAAAAGGACGGATAATATCCGCCCGTTCTTACTTATAATTGCAGGAAATTTGTGCATTTAACTAACCATTCTGCAACCGCCGTTACATATTATGCCTATCATTTCAGTTTCATATACAAAAGCGGATACGGGTTGCCTTCTTCGTCAAGGGCGGTTCTTTTGTAGGTTTCAAATCCCATATGCTGATAAAATCCAACCGCCTGCGGATTTTGCTCGTTGACAGTCAGTTCATTTACACAGTAATTTTCAATTCCGTACAAAAGCAACTTCTTGCCAATGCCCTTTCCCCTTGCCGACGGCAAAAGGAACAGCATTTCAAGGCGGTTGTTTTGGGTGCCCATAAATCCGACAATTTTGTCGGGTTCAACCTCTGCAACTACAAGATGTTCCACACCGTTCAAAGCCTGCGGAACATATTCTTTGATTTTATTAATTTCGTCATCCGATAAAAATGTATGCGTTGCCCTGACAGATTTTTCCCATATAATCAAAAGCGTTTTTATGAGTATGTGAGTTCTTTGAATTTCGTAGAATTTCATATTGTTTTCTCAATAATTTAAAATTATCCCAAATATTTTTCAAGGCAAACTAATCGTACATCGGGTATTCCGTTGAACTCGCATTTTACAATGCCGACTTCGTCATACCCCAACGTTTTATACAATTTTCTTGCCCTGTGATTTATCTCATTCGTGTCCATACGCAGCGCGGTACAGCCGTGCCTTTTTGCATAATCTTCATAAAATGACACAAATGCTGTTCCATACCCTTTACCATTTTCAAACGGATCGACAGCCAGACAATGAAGTGTCATAATTTCATTCTCTTTTACTTTATGTTTCCATTCTGCGTATTTATATTCATCAACCTGAATCTGATTAATTACTGCCGCCGCTGTAACTTTGCCGTTATCCTTGATAACAAACAAATCGTTTCGATTCAAGGCATCTTGTGCCGTTTTTCTTGTGGGATAAATATTGCGAATCCAACCGATTGAGGTCAAACCGTTCTCTTCCGCATCGTGAATGTTTTCATAAATTCTTTCAATGCTGTCAATATCATCTGTATTCGCTCTTAATATTTTCATTGCACAACTCTCCCTAGAAACCAACCTATTTACAAACTTTTCCATTATAAAGTTTATCATTCGCTCTCAAGAATCTGTTCAATCAATTGTGCAACACCGTCATTATTATTTGACGGAACGACGATATCGGCACGGTCAAGGCAACTGTGGCTTGCGTTTTCAACAGCCGCACCGAGTCCCGATTCGGCAATCATATCGGCATCATTATCGGCATTACCGCAGGCGCAGACATTTTCCATGCCGATATTCAAAAAGTCGCACAAACGCAGGAGAGCTTTCGCCTTTGATGCCTCTGCCGACATAATCTCAACAAAATGGTCGGTTGAAGTCGTAATTTCAACGCTGCTGCAAGCCTTTTCAATACTGCTCCACAGCCTTTTGCGAAGTTTTTCGTCCGTACTTATAATGCTGATGAGATCAAGCTCGTTTCTGTGCTTGCTCAAAAAATCCCTCATATCGACAATTTTGCCGTGACACGAACGGGTGTATTCAAAATATTCAGGCTCACAGCCGTAGTCGAGAGGTCTATGCACATATCTGACATCGGCATATGTAAGGCCGTCAATAAACCCTTCAAGAATTACATCGTCATTACGCACAGCACCGAGGATTTTCAGCACATCATCGGGCGAAATCAGCGAACGGTGAACCGTTTTTCCGCACTTGCTTATTACAGCGCCGTTCGAGGTAATCGCATAGTCCAGACCGTCAATATTCATCACGCTGTCGGGCATCATAACAAACGGTCTTCCGCTTGCCGCAACAACGGTTATTCCGCTTTTGATTGCAGTTTCAATGGCAGTTTGCGTTCTGTTGCTCAAAGTGTCGCTGTCGGCAAGAGTTGTGCCGTCAAGGTCAAGCGCAATCAGCTTGATGTCTTTCATCTTATCCATACAAATCCCCCTGTCAGATTTTTTTCGGACAAAATCCGTTCATACAACATTCTTCGCATTTTGCCTTTCTTGCGGTGCAGACTGCTCTGCCATGCAGAACAAGTCTATGGCAAAAGTCATTGCTTTCATCGGGTGGCAAAAGCTCCCTCAATGCAAATTCAATCTTTTTCTGATCTTTTAAGTCGTGAAGTCCAAGCCTTCTTGTAATGCGTATGCAATGCGTATCAACCACAACCGCAGGCTTACCGAAAATGTCACCGCACACAAGGTTGGCGGTCTTTCTGCCGATACCGGGGAGTTTTGTCAAATCATCAATATTATCGGGAACAACTCCACCGAAATCGTCACAAAGCATTCTTGCCATTTCGACAATGTCTTTCGATTTGGTCTTGTAAAGTCCACAGCTTTTTATATACTTTGCAACTTCTTCGGGAGTTGAGTCAGCAAAATCCTGAGCCGTTTTGAACCTGTCAAACAACGCAGGAGTGACCATATTAACCCTTGCGTCGGTGCATTGAGCGGCAAGCCTTGTTGCAATGAGCAGCTGCAACGGATCGGTGTAAACAAGCGAACATATAGCGTCGGGATATTCTTTTTTCAAAGCCTGAACAGCGTTCACGGCAATTTCTTTTTTAGTCATAAACTCACCCCGTAATTTTTAAACAATTTGCAGAGAAATTGCGATTAAATACTATTTTCTTCAGTATAACACAAAAAATCTGCTATTGCAATCAGGATAAAAAATTGGTACAATAGCAGTATAAAAGCTGAAATTTTATTAAGGAGGACAAAAAATGTACAAAAATTACATTTTTGATTTATACGGCACTGTTATCGACATCAACACAGATGAATGGAACGATGATTTGTGGAAGAAAATCGCCATTCTCTATGCCTACAAGGGCGCACACTATACATATGACGAGCTTAACGAGGAGTACGGCAGACTTGTTCAGGATGAAAAAAAGGCTGTTCTCAAAAAGTCACCCGACACAAAAGTTGTTGACATCAAAATTGAAAAGGTTTTCCGCAAACTTTTCACGCAGAAGGGCGTTAAAGTTACAAAAGCCGAGGTACTTTTTATTGCCGAGGCATTCCGTTGCTACTCGACAAAGTACATAAAACTTTATGACGGCGTAATTGACCTTCTTGACACTCTCAAGGCAAAGGGAAAGAAGATTTATCTTCTTTCAAATGCACAGCGTTCATTCACAGAAAACGAGCTGAATATGTTTGACCTCACCAAATATTTTGACGGCATCTGCATCAGCTCTGACGAAGAATGTTCAAAGCCTGACGAAAAATATTACAAGACGCTTTTCGACCGCTACGGACTTGAAAAAAGCGAGTCAATTATGATTGGCAACGATTATCTCAGCGATATCGGCGGTGCGGCTGATTTCGGTATTGACAGCCTGTACATTCACCAGAGTATTTCCCCCGACATTGACGGCGAACTCCGCAGTACATATAAAATTATGGACGGCGATGTATTCAAAATCAAAAAACTTATTGTAAAATAATCAAAAATTGACTGCACCTGATTTTACGGGTGCAGTTTTGCTGTTCTAAACATTTTCAAAAAATCCTAAAAAAGTGTATCGCAATGCGGTACACTACTTTTTTATCACTTTTTATGAAATTCGGGGCGATTGTCGGCTGTCCAGTTTTTCGGATTGGTATCATCTTTTAAAATTCCGTTAAGAATGTTTTCATAATGGGCAACTTTTTCGTCCATATATTTTGCCGTTGCTTTAGCCTCCTCAACACGCTTGTAGGCCTGCTCACGCTGTTTCAGAATAATCTTATACCGAGCCGTAAGATTTTCTTTTGATTCTTCCATTAGGTAAAGTCGGCAATACTCCTTTATGTCATCAATTGTCGCACCGCAACCCTTTAGGCAACAAATCCCCTGCATCCAATTGACAGACTCATCATCAAAAATTCTCCTGTTTGCTCCGTTTCTTTTACACGGCAACAGACCTATATCTGTGTAGTACCTCAGAGTATGCTCAGACACATCAAATTTTTCGGCAAATTCTTTTATTGTATATTGCATAATTTCACCCAACTTTATATTGACTTCGAGTAACTCGAAGAAAGTATAATAATCATAGCACAAAAATTTTACCCGTGCAATAAGAATAAAGGATGGTTGCTATGGAATATTGTACATTTAACAACGGTGTGAAAATGCCGATGCTCGGATTCGGAACTTTTTTGAACAACGGTTCTGTTTGTGAAAAGTCCGTTGCTGAGGCAATAGAAGAAGGCTACCGACTTATCGACACAGCCGAGGCTTACGGCAACGAAAATGAGGTTGGCAACGCAATTTCAAACTGCGGTGTAAAGCGTGACGAACTATTTATTGTCACAAAAGTAAATTTCAAATCATATGAAAACACAACAAAGACAGTTCTGAATTCGCTGAAAAATCTGAAAACAGACTACCTTGACCTTGTACTGCTCCATTGGCCGTTTGGAAACTACTACAAGGCATGGCATAAACTTGAAAAAATGTATCATGACGGCTATATCCGTTCAATCGGAATTTCCAATTTTGATCCTGACAGAATGATTGACCTGATTTCGTTTAATGAAATCAAACCCGTTGTAAATCAGATTGAAACACATCTCTACTGTCAGAGAGCCAAAGAACACATCTGGGAGAACAAGTATGGAGTTGCTCATATGGCATATGCACCTCTCGGTCAAGGTCAGGCAAATTCAATGTTCAGCGAAAAATCCGTGACTGAACTTGCCGAAAAATACGGCAAAACTCCTGCACAAATTCTGCTCCGCTACAACATTCAGAATAATGTTGCCGTAATTCCGAAATCCGTTCACAAGGAACGAATCAAGGAAAATCTGAATGTTTTCGATTTCAAGCTGACAGAATCTGATATGAACGCATTGAAACTGCTCGACAAAAAATCGCCTATGATAGGCGATCCCGAAAATCCGAGCAAAGTTGAATTTGCAATGACCTGGTAAGGAGGACAAATCATGAATGTATTGATTTTAGGTGCGACAGGAACTTTTGAAAAAGTTTTAACATCAGAGCTTTCCAAAAATACGAGCCATAATATTACGGCTTTTTCCCGACATTCGTCTGAAATGTACGCACAGAACAATAATGTTAAATCAGTTGACGGAGATGCCTTGAATATTGCGGATTTAACAGTCGCTATCAAAGGTCAGGATGTTGTATTTTGTGCAATATCGGGTGAAAATCTTCCGAAAATTGCAGAGAACATAAAAACTGTTATGGAAAATGAAAATGTAAGCAGGCTTATTTTTATGGGTGCAACGGGAATTTACAACGAAATTCCTGTTGATATGGACGATGACGATAATCTTGACAATGAGCTGGCTCAAATTCCGAACCGCAAAGCAGTTGACATAATCGAAAACAGCAATCTAAACTACACAATTCTTCGACCGGTATATCTGCGAAACGGTGATAAAAATGACTTTGTGCTGACATTTAAAGGTGAAAAAGCAAAGGGCTACATAAGCACAATTTCTTCGGTTATTGCACTTTCAACATCCCTGATTAATGACAGCAAGCTGTATTCAAGAAAGAGCGTTGGCATTACAAAAGATATGTCAAAAGGTTAATAAAATTTTCATCACGGCACATACTATTAAAAAGGAAGTGTGCAGATGAAACGCAAAGTACCCGATTACAAAAATATTTTAACACCGAGCGATTTGGAGTTGAACACCTGTTCAAATCAAGATTGCACAGGACTTATCCCTACAGCAGTAAAAAATACCGCAGAGGCAGATTCCTATGAAGAACTCTACCCCTACATCACCGGCATGTCGCCGTCCCCAGTTCGAGAAGATAGTAGTAAGGACAAGGAACGACTCTAATACCCGAGGTAAGTTATCATTTTAGCTTAACAACTCGTTATGCGGCGTGTCGCCGCTCCATGTTCGGGAAGATAGTAAGAATAAGGAATGACTTTAATTCCCGAGTTTGGTTATCATTTTGCTTAACTGCTCGTTACAAACAGTCAGTAGAGGCGCTCATTGGGTGCCCGCCTTGATAAATGAATTTGTTTTATAAAAATATTTTGATATGATAAATGTCGGGTATAAACTGTAGTGGCGTTCAGTGAACTCCCGTCTGAAATATAGTCGCAATGCATTGTGCATAAATGCACTGCCTTTTGCTCGTTATTTCAGACAGCGCTTTGCTCCCTTTTTCCGCCACCGGCGGCGGTCACAATGCTACCAATCGCACCGATTGTAAAATCGGTGCGACAATACAATTCATCTAAACAAAACAGCGAAAGTAATGTTTAACACTACTTCCGCTGTTTTACTTATAAAGGCTCTATAATAAAAGTTGGGGTAAGAACAAAAAGAGCCTACAAAAATAAAAGTAAAAAAGTAGAGCATATTTGTAAAAAA
>CACXEX010000114.1 GCA_902766775.1 uncultured Ruminococcus sp.
AATAATCTCTTTCTTGATGTTGTTTTCATAGAGATATTCCTCCTAAATTAAAATAATTTTGTCCCTAAAACACCATAGGGATTTTTTGCTATATCAGTGCCAAAGCACATAATACCAAATTTCTGCGGATACCCGCATTTGTTTTTGCGATGCCACAAAACTTATTGTTTTGCTGTGGATTCCTGATCGTCACGAACGGAGAATAACATTCTCATTCTTACATGACCGTTGCGGATATCATCAATACATTCGGGGTCATTGCCCTCAATCCAAATTACAATTGTATATTTATCAACATCTCCAACCTTGAAGTTTTCGGTTGATGTCTTATATACTTCCTTATCGCTTACAAACTTCGTACAGTCGGTTTCAGCCTTGCTTCTGTCTTTGTACTGACCCTTACCGTAAACCGCACCCTTGCCGTTTTTGTAAATCATAACACGGGTTGCCTCGTCTGCCGACTTTGCCGCACCTGTAATTTCAAGCACTGCATCGTAGTCAAGCTTAACCTGACCGTTATTCTTACAATAGAATGTGTAAGCAACATAGTTTTTGCCGTTATGAGCACCGTTTTTGCTTGTATCAAGGTCTGTCGGGAGCCACGCATATGTAATGTTTGTAACGTCCTTAACCTGTTCTGCCGTAAGTGATGCGCTCTGAGTTTTGAAGTCAGGGTCTTCGCTCAGCACAATACCTTTCTTTACAGCAGGCGAATCAATGCTGATAATCAAATCGCCCCACTGAGTCACAAGCATTGAAATGATAAACAGAATAAGAAGAACTATCAAGCAGACCGTTAGGATGATGCTCAAAATCTTTCTGCGTTTTTTGTACTTAACGATTTCAATTGAATCATTCTTTACGTGAAAATGTTCAATCTCCGCATCTGCCATTTTCTTATCGTTTAAGCGGCTTAACTCCTCGGGAGTAATCGGTTGTTCAATTTTTGGTTTCTTTTTTCCGAACAAGTTTTTCGCTCCCCTCAAAGTCAAATCCGTACATATATTTATTAGTTAGGTGGTTCTACGAACCTCGGCTATTCTTTTAGCTGATTGGTTTGTTGTCCTTATCACATCCGATAAAGCCAAGCTGAACAGAAAGCTGTGCGTCCTGAACATCGTCGTCACACTCAGGGTCGTTGCCCTCAATCCAAAGGCGGATTGTAACCTTTATAGGTTCGAGCTGATTAAGATGGAAAAGTCGGGTATTGTTTGAATAAACCATTGAACCCGATGGTAAATCAAATGTTGTCTGGCCGTTTACGGGAGTGCTTTTGTTCGGCTCATAAATCTTTGTGCCGTTGCCTGTTCCCTCGGCTGTAAAGTCAACTCTTGTGCAATTTACTACGTCTGCCTTTGCACCGGTCGATTCGGTCGAAACCTTTGTGCCGTCATCCTTACCTGCCTTTGTGCTCTCGGTAGTAAGGTGAACCCACATTTCCTCGGTTGCAATAAAGTAACACTCAAACTCAAGGTAGCTGTGTCTGTTTGCCTCTTTAACAGTACCTCTCTGGTTTGTAAATTCAGTTCCTTCTCGTGTTGTAACAGGATCAAGAACCGTGTCCTCAAGGCTTGAGTCGTGTTTTTTAAGGTAATCGTCAATCATTTCATTTGTAATTACCTTGCCGTATTTTTCAAGGTCTTTGCCGTGATTTTCCATACTAACCTTGAGCTGTGCAGCCATACTTATATTAAGGTCAAGCTTGTCCACGCCTGCAAATGTATTTACAGAGAACCACGCAACCGTTGCTGTTGTCATTGAAAGAAGGGTTATGATTGCGACAAAAACAATCAGCCTTTTCCTTTTTTTGTATGGCACTTTGTCGCTGACCATTTTGTCGATAACTCTGTTAAAAAGACCCACAAAAACCCTCTCCTCATAAAAAATAACGCACTTCTGCACTGAAATATAATAATATTTTATACCTCGTTCGCAAAATTTGCAACAATTATTCGTCCTCTGTCATTATTTTTGGATGATTTCACAAGTTTTTCACATTTGATTTGTGCAACCCTCTAAAGTTTCTATTTTTTGACAAAAAATTATCATTCTCGACCTTTTTGTCCTTTTTTCGTATTGTTATCAGAAAAATGATATAAAAAGACAAAAAAGCCCCTTTATTTAAAGGGACTTTTGGTTTACAATAATAAAAAATGACATATAATATTTCTTTGGTAATTTTTGGTGAAAAGTAACAGCTCTGTAACAAGTTTTGTCAAATCGGTCTTTTGCATTATTTAATTTTGTTTTCTTACAACCTTGTACTCATCATAAAGTTGAAAGTAATGACAAGTGTCGGTATTCTGAGTCAGAAATCTTGCCATTTCATCTTCATCAAGGTTAATACTGCAATAATCGCCGAACTCGTCATCACTCACAAAGTTGGCACAGAATTCGCATTTATCAGCCATTCTGCTCACCGTCCTTTTTAAGAAAAGCATATTTGTCATAACTGAACGGAACATAATTTTCAATTTGGTCAAAAACTTCTTCTTCGGTATTTGCTACCGTATAGAGTCTGTTGCACGCATTGGTCATAAAATTTTCTTTTACGGCGTTGTCAAGCATAGAAAGCATTGAATCATAGTAGCCGTTTACATTATATATAACAATCGGCTTTGAATGTCTGCGCAGCTGTTTGAGTGTGAGAACCTCGAAAAACTCTTCAAAAGTTCCCATTCCGCCCGCACAAATTACAAATGCATCGGCTTTATCCTCCATAATACCTTTGCGTTCACGCATTGTGTCTGTTACGATAAGCTCGGAGCATTTGTCATAAACAACTTTCATATCAATGAAAAAATCCGGCGTTACTCCTATTGTGTGGCCGCCTGCGCCGTATGCACCACGGACGGACGCTCCCATTATACCGTACTTGCCTGCACCAAAAACAAGGCCGTAGCCTTTTTCAGCTATCTTTTTGCCGAGATGCTCGGCAGATTCGAGATAGATTTTATCAATTTGCTCACTTGATGAGCCAAAAACACATATATTCATACTTATTTATCCTTTCGCATTTGCGTTGTTTACTTTTGCTTACGCTAATTATACAACTGAAAAGAATGTCGGTCAAGCAGTCAGAACAACGGCAATGCACAATTTACACAGAATTTATTTTTTTAAAATATAAAAACATATATTATTCATTTTATTCAACGGAGAAAATATTATGTCTGCTACTTCTTCAAAACTTAAAAATCAGACTGATTCTGTTATGAATCAGAGCGTAATAAAACTTGCATGGCCGATATTTTTACAGCTTTTGCTCGGCGTTTCGCTTGGCTATGTTGACACAATTATGCTTTCCAACTACAACGACACCGCCGTTGGTGCAATCGGAAACGCAAATCAGATTCTTGGCTTTCTGACACTTGCCTTTAACATTATATCAAGTGCAACGGGAATTATTGTCAGCCAGTACCTTGGCGCAGGTAAAAAAGAAAAGATGAATATGATTTACACTGTTGCGTTGTCATTCAACTTTGTGCTGAGTATTGTAATCAGCCTTGTTGTATTCATATTCAGCCGAAACCTGCTTGAGGCAATGCAGGTGCCTGCCGCAATGCTTGACGAATCAGATATGTATATGAGAATAGTCGGCGGTACAATCTTTACTCAGGCACTCATCAATGCTTTTAACTCAATTTTTGCAAGCAACGGTAAAACTGTTTTCGGTATGATTATCGGTCTTGGAATGAACCTTATCAATATCTGCGGAGACGCTCTTTTGCTCTACGGACCTCTCAAAGTTCTCGGACTTGGGGCATCGGGTGCAGCTGTTTCAACCTGTGCAAGCAGAGTTATTGCAGTAATTGCCGCAATCATCTACTTCTATACAGTTATTAAGGGCAGATTCAGCCTTAAATATCTTCGCCCATTCCCATATGATGTTCTCAAAAGCCTTCTTAAACTTGGTATTCCGACAGCAGGCGAGAACATTTCCTACAACTGTTCACAGCTGTTTTTGCAGGCATTTATCAACACAATGGGCATTGTTGCAATCAACGCAAAAATCTATGCAAATATGCTTTCGATGTTCACATATATGATTGCGCTTGCCGCTGCAAACGCAACACAGATTATTGTCGGTCACAGCGTAGGTGCTCACGATTACGATTTTGCATATCACAGAGTGTTGAAAACTTTGCGTTTCGGTATGATAATTTCAATCTCGGTTGCAATTGTAAACTGGCTGATTTCACCGTTTACTCTCGGACTTTTCACAGGCGACAAGGCGGTTATCGCACTCGGTTCATCGGTTATGTTCATTGCGATTATTCTTGAATTTGGCAGAACAACAAACCTTGTTATAATTAACAGTATGAAAGCCGCAGGCGATGTTAAATTTCCGACTGCACTTGCAATCTTCTCAATGTGGATTTTGAGCGTTGGACTCGGTTGGCTGCTCGGTATTTTCTTCGGAATGGGACTTACAGGCATTTGGATTGCTATGGCTGCCGATGAAATTTTCCGAGGTGTTGTTGTGCTTATTCGCTGGCTAAAAGGCGGTTGGAGAGGCAAACGAGTTGTGCTTGAAGAAAATTCAACTTCAACCGAAACGGCAGAAGTTACGGCTTAATCCGACAAAGAAATATGATACCATAAAATAAAGGAGGTCAAGCCTATGAACTTCACGGAATACAACGTTGAGGACAAAAACCTTGAAGAAATTTTGCTTGCACTCAAGTCACTTGATACGGTTGAGGCTGTCGCACTCGGCGGTTCTCGCTCAACAGGTGCAAGCGATGAAAATTCGGACTACGATATTTATGTTTACTGCTCTGAAATTCCGACAGGCGATGTCAGAGAAAATCTTCTCGGAAAATACTGCTCAGTTGCCGAATTCGGCAACCACTACTGGGAGAGCGAGGACAACACGGTTATGAACAACGGTATTCCCGTTGACATAATCTACCGTGAAGTTGACAAGTTCGGCTGGTATATTGAAATGGTAATCAAGGGCGGAAAGGCTTTTAACGGATACACCACAGCATTTTGGCACAATATCAAGAACAGCAAGGTGCTCTTTGACAAGACAGGAACTTTTACAAAATTCAGAAATATGGCGCAGATTGACTTTCCCGAAAATCTCCGCAGTGCGATTATCAAAAACAACCGCAATCTCTTGAGCGGAAATTTGCCGTCATATGACAAGCAGATTAAAAAGGCACAGGAGCGTGGCGACATTGTCAGCGTCAATCACAGAATAACCGCATTCCTTGAAAGCTATTTTGATATTATCTTTGCACTCAACCGCCAAACTCACCCCGGTGAAAAAAGACAGGTTCAGCTCTGCAAAAAGTATTGCGCCATCTTACCGAAAGATTTTGAAGAAAACATAAACGCTCTTATGAAATCAATCTCAGACGGCGGTTCATATGAAATCATCACAACAATGGTCAATAACCTTGACGAAATTCTTGACGATGAATTCAAGTGAAATTGTTATACTATTATATATAGAAAAGGTGTCAGAGTTATTTCTGACACCTTTTGTTATTTTTTGAACTTATATTTTCCTTTGCCATGACCTGACACAGGCACAATAATATCAGCCTGAACCAAATTCAAAATTAATTTTGATGCACCCGAAGCTTTCAAATCAAGTAAATTCATAATAGAGGCTCTTCCAAAAAATTTATCAAACCCAAATTCATCAAACAATCTGTGGATATGCACAATAGTTCGTATGGAAAAATCCTTTGTTTTTTCAGGAAAAAGGTTTTCAATGTCCACTTTTTTGCTTTGAATATCCACTTTTTCAGTTTCAATGTCCACTTTTTTCTCGTCAATGTCCACTTTTTTACTTTCAAGCAATCCACTTATATGCAAATCACGGTTATGGAGTTCGTTATTTTCGTTTAACAGTAAATTTTTAAGAAACAATTCAAGATACTCTGTTGTTTCGTGAATACCTTTTTGTAGATTTGTATAGTTAGCACGAACAAGTGCATTTCTGAAATACCAAGCATTTTCCGCAAATATATCTTTTGTCGCTGAAAATCCAAGAGTTCTCAAATACTTGATAAAAAACACTGCTGTCGTTCGAGTATTGCCTTCTCCAAAAATATGGATTTGCCATAGTCTTGAAATAAACACCGCAAGATGATGAATAATTTCATTCATTGACAAGTCCTTGTAACTAAACTCCCTTTCCTGATTAAAATCATATTCAAGAGTAGCCCTTAATTCGGATGCACTGCCATACATAACCGTTTCACCGTCAAGCACCCACTCTTTTTTTGTTATATTATAATCTCTAACAGTTCCTGCAAATTTATAAATCCCGTGAAAAAGTTTGCGGTGAATAGAAATGTACTCGTTTGGAGTAAATGAAAATGCAGTTTCTGAAAGTATTTTAGCAATCCGCAAGGATACTTTATCAGCTTCTTCAGTACGCTTATCGGGAGCAATATGTCCGGCACTCTCCTTGTAATAGCTGTCAATAAGAGTCTGTGCTTCTTTTAAAGTGATTCTTCCCTCAATATTTTGAATAGCCGTATCAATCAAATACTCAGATGGTCGAAGTCCATCCACTGCCTGCAATCCAATTGCAGTACTCCAGGCATATCCTTTCCCAACTCTATCCGGCTCTGATTCTTTTAAGTATTCTTTAAACGGATCTCTTTTCATTTTTACCTCATAATTATAACGAAATAATCTGATACGCTAAGTTTCAGGCAGATTTAATTTCTTCATTATATTATACTTATTGTTTATTACTATTCATCTCACCAAAAATCTCCTTTGCCGTGACCGCATTATCGGTTATGGCATTTTTCAATTTGGTGATATTATCAAACTTTTTTTCTGGGCGAATGAAATCGAGCAGACGGACATCGGCTGTTTGACCGTAGATTTCACCACCGTGGAAGTCGGGCATCCAAGTTTCGCTCAAAAGTTCCGTTCCGCCGACTGTCGGCTTTATACCGATATTAGTCACACCGCAATAGACCCCGCCGTTTTCAAGCGTAACGGCAGACGCATAAACGCCGTATTTCGGCACGGCAAGATTTTCGGGTAGTTTCTGATTGATTGTCGGAGTGCCGAGTTCTCTGCCAAGCCTTCTTCCGTGGGTAATCACGGCTGAAAAACCAAATCGTGAGCATAACAGCCTGTTTGCACGGCGGATATTGCCCTCACCTACAAGTGAGCGGATAAGGGTTGACGAAACAACATCGTTCCCGTCACGCTCCGGCTCAATAACTTTAAGCTCCGTACCGTTCTCGTCACAAAGCTTTTTGAGCAAATCGGTATCGCCCTCACCGTTTTTTCCAAAATGATAGTTAAAACCACAGACAACAAATTTTGCGTTGAGGTCGCCAAAAATAATTTTTTCGGCAAAGTCCTTTGCAGGCATATTCATCAGTTTTTTGAAGTCAAGGCTGAAGGTGTGTTCAATGCCTAAACTTTCAAGCGTTTTCAGCTTATCTTCCGTTGTCATAAGCGCACCCTTCGGAGATTTTCCGAGAACCTCTTTCGGACTTTGAGCAAATGTAAAGCACACGGGCAAAAGTCCGTTTTTCTTCTGTTCAACAGCCGAGAGAATAACCTTTCGGTGTCCTTTGTGAAGTCCGTCAAAAAATCCGAGAGCAACGGCAGTATTCAATTTTTCGTGTTCTGAAACAGTAAAATTCTGCATATATATTTCCTATGATTAAATTAAATTTTACCGCTTTTCAAAAGTGCGGCAGTCTTTAAAACGGCAATTTGTGTTTTGGAGTCGGGAATCATATTGTTAAGCACCATTTCAACAGCTTTGTCGAGAGAGATTTTTTCAACATTTAAAAATTCGCCCTCATCAAGCTTTTGTTCACCCTGCGACTTTACCCGACAGGCATAAAGATGAATAATTTCCGAAGTGTATCCGGGTGACGGGTAGACCTGACCGAGAGAAATGTAGGAGTAGCCCTCAAGCCCCGTTTCTTCAAGAAGTTCACGCTTTCCGTTTTCAAGCGGAGTAGAACCTTTTTCGAGCTTGCCGGCAGGAAGTTCAAGCACAACTTCCTTGTACGGATAGCGAAACTGCTTTACAAACGAAAGATTATTGTTCTCGTCAAGGGCGGCAACGCATACTCCGCCAGGATGATTGACAACCTCTCTCTTTGACTTTTTACCGTCAGGAAGTTCCACTTCGTCAAGAACAATATGCAGAACTCTGCCGTCAAAAATTTTCTTGCTGTCAAGAGTTTTTTCAAAAAGTTCCATAATTATGCCTCCGTTTTAAAGATTGAATTATCGAAAGGAAAGGATTTTGTTATGCCCGATTATAATGTTTTTCCCGATTACAAAACACGCAAAGAAATCATAAACGAGCTTTGCGGCAAGTACAAGTTCATCAAGCATTGCTTTGCCGGAAAAAGTGTGTGCGGAAGGGGAATTGATATTCTGCACATCGGCAACACCAAGAATCGTGTACTCTACTGCGGCGGCTTTCACGGCTCGGAGTATCTCACAATACTTGCCCTGCTGAAATTTTTTGAAGAATGTTGCGACGCAATGGAAAGCGACAGAACTGTCGGCGAATGCAAAATCGGGAATTTTTTAAGCATTCGCGGACTTACAATTGTGCCGTGCGTGAATCCTGACGGCACGGAAATTGCCTTGCACGGAAGTGATGCCGCATTCAAATACAAAACGCTTGTCGAAAAGGTCTGTACCGATACATACAAATGGCAGGCAAATGCCCGCGGAGTTGACATCAACCACAACTTCAATGCAGGCTGGTGCAAACTCAAACAGCTTGAATTAAAAAACAACATCAAGTGTCCTGCGCCTACAAGATTCGGCGGAAATCATCCCGAAAGCGAACCCGAAACAAAGGCGCTTACAACACTTTGCCGCAACACAGATTTTGAAAGGGCAATCGCTCTGCACAGTCAGGGACGGGAAATTTACTGCTCGTTCGGCAGACACACACCCGTTTTGAGCTTTCGACTTGCATCAATGTTTTCACAGGCAAGCGGCTACAACATAGCCTTTCCCGAGGAGATTGCCACGGGCGGCGGCTTTAAGGATTGGTTCATCGAAAAATTCCGCCGACCTGCCCTCACCGTAGAAATGGGACTCGGCAAAAATCCCCTTCCCCTCTCCGACTTTGAAGAAGAATACAAAATCCTGCAAAACATCCTCTGCCTCGGAGTGGTGGTTTAAATCGGGTTATATAATTCAAGGGCAACCTCGGTTGCCCTTGTTTTTTTGTTATTTTAAATAACTTGAATTATTTTTTGTCATCCTCGTCATCATCAAAGAATGAAATTGAGTTTACGATATTATCAACAGCCTCGTCGGAAATTACATTCGGCTCGTCAAGATATTTTGACCTTTTTTCGATGCTGTCAATAGCCATTTGCATCTGCTCCTGCGGAGTTGACGGCTTTTTGGGAGCATCGTAAATCTCGTTATCCTCGGGATTTGAGATGTTTACATACTCCTCTTTTTTAGGTTCTTCCTTAACCTCGGGTTCTTCCTCGGGCTCAACGATTGCAGGCTCGTTACCGTCATCGGGGACTTCAGCTTTTTCTGCCTGCTCTTCAGAAGGCTCCTCTTCAGATTCCTCTTTTACAGGTTCTTCTGCTTTTTCTGCCGGTTCGTCATTTTTTTTTGACTTGTCAACGCCAAAGTTCGGAGCGTCGTAATTTTCGTCAATCTCCTCTGCGGCAGCCATAATAACCTCGCCGGGAGCGTCAATCTGCTTTTCTCTTCTTGCCTCAGCAATAGCCTTGAGTTCGTCAAGGTGATTTACAGGCTTTTCAACCTTTTCGCTGTCCTCATCGAAATAGATATCATACCATACGAGGAACACATAAATTGTCCAAACTCGTCTGCTGTTATCTTCTTTGCCGCTAAAGTGGCTGTCGAGCCATGAAACAAGAACATCCGTGTTGAAGAATTTCTCGGCAGTTTTGCCCTTAAACTTTGTCTTTACAACATTATAATACTTCTCGTCACGGAGCCATACTCTTGTAGGAACAGGGAAACCGAGTTTCTCTTTTTCGGCAGTAGCCTCAGGCATATGACGAACGGCAGCCTTACGCATTGCATACTTTGTGTTGTGCTTATTGCAACGAAGTCTTGTCGGGAGCGATGACGCAACCTTGAAAACTTCCTTATCAAGGAACGGAACACGAAGTTCAAGCGAGTTAGCCATACTCATACGGTCGGCTTTAAGAAGAATATCGCCGACCATCCACATATTGATGTCGAGATACTGCATCTTTGTAACATCGTCATACTTACGGCAACGATAGTAATATTTTCTTGTAAGATCCTGTGGGCGTGTTGCAATTGACGGATCTTTCAAAAGTTCCTGTTTCTGCTTGTAGTCATACATAAATGCGTTACCGATATAACGCTCTTCAAGCTTGTCACACGCACGAATAAGATAATCTCTGCCCTTGATGTCGGGGAGCTTTTTGCAGATTGCTCTGATTGCCTTTCTGATGCAATGCGGAACAATTGTCTGATAAACCTTGAACACTCTCGGATCGTTGTAGCAGGTGTAACCGCCAAACAATTCGTCTGCACCCTCGCCCGAAAGAACAACCTTTACATAATGGCTTGCAAGACGGGATACAAAATAAAGTGCGATACATGACGGGTCTGCAAGAGGCTGATCCATATGATACTGAACAGTCGGAACAGCGTCCCAGAATTCTTCGCTTGAGATAAGATGTGTGTGGTGTTCAACACCGATTTTTTCGCTGAGATTTTTTGCCCAGCTGATTTCGTTATACTTTTCGCCAAAGTCAAAGCCGACTGTAAATGTTTTCTGGTCGGCAAAATATGTTGAAACATAGCTTGAGTCAACACCGCTTGAAAGGAAACAGCCAACCTCAACATCGGCAATTTTATGAGCGTTTACAGAGTTCTCAAAGACCTTTTCAATCTTGTCAACAGCCTCTTCCTCTGTCATTTCTTCATCAGGATTAAAGCGAGCCTCAAAGTAGCGGGTAGTTTCAACTTCGCCGTCTTTGTACCAAAGGTAGTGACCGGGCATAAGGCAGTAAACACCCTCAAAGAAAGTTTCGGGCGGAACTGCATACTGGAATGAAAGGTATGAATCAAGTGCCCTTCTGTTGAACTTCTTTTCAAATTTAGGATATTCAAGAATACTCTTGATTTCACTTGCATAGACAAAATCATTGCCAATCTGAGTGTAGTGCATCGGCTTGATACCGAAGAAGTCACGGGCAATAAAAAGTGAGTTATCCTTTGTGTTGTAGATAGCAAAGCCGAACATACCACGGAGCTTTGGAAGCATATCTTCTTTCCACTCTTCAAAGCCGTGAACAAGCACTTCGCTGTCTGTATCTGTATAGAACTTATGACCTTTTGCAATAAGTTCTTTTCTCAAATCCTTGTAGTTATAGATTTCACCGTTGAATGTAAGAACAAGGCTCTTGTCCTCGTTATATATAGGCTGATGACCTGTACCAAGGTCAATAATGGAAAGTCTGCGAAATCCCATGGAAATATTGTCGTCCGTAAAAAATCCGTCCGAGTCGGGGCCACGGTGAGTGATAACCTCTGTCATATTTCTGATGACATCGGCTCTGTTTTCAACCTGTCCCATAAAGCCGGCTATGCCGCACATATCACAATTCCCCTTTCAAGGTAATTTTCAAAATTAACCGCATTACACTAATGCCCTATTTTAAACATTTTATCACAGTTTCTCCCCAAATTCAACTGTTTGCAGGCATAAGTTTTAAATCAAAGCAACTCTCTGCTTTGCTTGCAAGAAACAGAGCGTGCGTACATCTATACTAAACTTATTCTTTGTCGCTGTTTTTATTCTTTAAGTATTCATCAAGCAAATCCGCTGCATATCTGCACAGTTCTGGACACGGACGGGCGGCATAATATTTTTCTGTTCGCTCAGACGGAGTCGGGTTATCCTTTGCCTTTGCTCTCATACCGAGAAGGTCACGGCAAATGATTGAGCCGTTGTCCTCTTTGAACTTTTCGGCAAGCTGTTGAACCTCGGTGTAAACACGCTTTTTATTAGCGTTATCCTTGCTGTCGCTGTAACCCCTTGCAAGACCTAAAGCCATATACATTCCCGTAACAGTACCGCAGACCTCACGCATTCTGCCTATTCCGCCGCCGAACGGCGATGCAAGCATAAGAGCAGTCTGTTCATCAAAGCCCAAATCGTCACAAAATGCAAGCAGTACAGCCTGAGCGCAGTTGTAGCCCTGCATAAAATTATTCTTTGCAATTTCACCTTTTGTCATACCAATTTCTCCTTTTACAAGTCAATTTCATA
>CACXEX010000115.1 GCA_902766775.1 uncultured Ruminococcus sp.
AACTGAGCGTGCATACTAATTTTCTACACAATACATTATACTCTATAATCTTCAAAAGTACAAGAAAAACACGCTGTACTATTTCAAATTTGAACATATTTTATAGTTATTCCGTAAAAACCGAAAATTTATTGTCAATTTAACGAATAGTTCTATTGACTGTTTAAGAAGTATTTTTCAAAAACGGAAAATTAAAGCTGTTTGCCGTTTAAGAACGGGTTTGCAAGCAGTTTTTTTACCTCTTGTTCGGTCAAATCTCTCCAGTCGCCCTGTTTGAGCATACCCATTTTTACACCGCCGATTTGGGTGCGTTTGAGTCTTGCAACTTCAAGTCCCACGGCCTCACACATTCTTCTGATTTCACGGTTCTTACCCTCGTGAAGAATCATTTCAAGAACCACTCTGCCCTGTTCTTTGTGGATTACACGGACATATGCCGGAGCGGTTTTCTTGCCGTCAAGTTCAACACCTGTTTCAAGCTTTACAAGCTGATCCTCGTCAATTGACGGACGAACAGTTACCCTGTAAATTTTATAAACATTGTTTTTCGGGTGCATAACCTTATTCGCAAAATCACCGTCATTGGTGAAAACGAGCATACCCTCGCTGTCTTTATCGAGTCTGCCGATTGGATAAACTCGCTCGCCGACATTCTCAACAAGTTGTGCAACGCACTTTCTGCCACGCTCATCATTCATCGTGGTGATGAAGCCACGGGGCTTGTTAAGCATGATGTAGCGGTAATTGCCACCCTTTGGAATGACAATTCTCTTTCCTCTTACAAACACCTTGTCTGTGGGAAGAACCTTGTCGCCGAGAATTGCGGTTTTGCCGTTCACCTTGACATGACCGCCGAGAATAAGCTCTTCGGCTTTTCGTCTTGATGCAATGCCGCATTGTGCTATGAATTTTTGAAGTCTGATAGGTTCAATTTTAGCCATATGTAAATTCCTTTTTATTAATATTCTGTATATTCAAACTGTCACGAAAACAGATTTCCTATTGTCGAAAATATTGACACACTCTTTTTGTCAGATTTAATCTTTTCGCCTGCAACAATGTTGCATTTATAAAGCAACTTTCCGCCGAGTGTATATTCGATTCTGCCGACCGATTGGTTCTTTTGAATCGGAGCATACAGAAAGCTGTCTATGTAAATTTTCTTCTCAATTTTATCGCAGTCCTCACGCTTTAAAACGATTGTACCGTTCTTCTCGCCCATAACCGTTACGCTGTCCTTGTCACCGCCAACACACGGAATGTCGGCACAAAAGTCGGCGTCTTTACAGTCAACGCCTCTGTATTTTTCAAAAGCATAATCATAGAGGGAAATGTGGTCATTCCAATCGTTGCGGTCATTGAGTGTAACACACACAAGCGTTACGCCGTCCTTTTTTGCAGAGGAAACAAGGCACCGCCCTGCCGCCATTGTATAGCCTGTTTTTCCGCCTGTGCAGTAAGGATAAAGCGACAAAAGCCTGTTATGATTTGCGTATGTGGTTTTCTTTGATTTCGGTTCAAGAAATTCAACAGTCACGCTTTTCTTAGCCGTAAGGTCGGCAAAATCCTCGTTTTCAAGTGCGTACGACATAAGCAAAGCCATATCCTTTGCGGTTGAGTAATGGTTGTCATCATCAAGTCCGCTCGGTGTTACAAAGTGGGTATTCGCCATACCGATTTGCTTTGCCTTTTCGTTCATCAGTTCGGAAAACTTCTCTGAACCGCCCGAAATTGTATAAGCCGCCGCATTTGCCGCATCATTGCCCGATGCCATCATCATTCCTGACGCAAGGTCTGAAAGTCGAACTTTTTCACCAACTTTGAGATACATCGAACTGCCCTCAGCAACCATTTCCTGTTTAAAAGTAACTTCGCTGTTGCACGATGCCGCCTCTTCAAGCGTTATGAGCGAGGTCATAATCTTTGTGGTGCTTGCAGGTTTCATCTTTTCATCTGCATTTTTTGAGCAGATAACCGTGTTGTTATCGGGACAGTACAAGACAAATGCCTGTGCTGAAGTTGCAGGAGGAGTATCCTCCGCATTTTTCGCGCCCATAAGCACAAACGGCATAAAAAGGCACACCGCAACCGAGATTATTTTTTTCATAAGGACACCCCCTGCATAAATCTATGCCGAGGGGTGTTGCAATATTACGAATCAGCCGTCAATATCGTCCTGTGTGATTTCGGAAAAATCGTCTGCGGATTCGCTCTTATCCTTTTTGAAAACTCCCTTTACTTTTTTAAGAACATCAGGAATCATATTAACGAGCTTGTCGGCTGTACCTTCTTCCCTGTCAACGGAAACAAGTCTTACATCGCCCTGATAAACGGTAAGAAATGCAACAGGCTGAATTGTCACACCTGCACCGCTGCCGCCGCCAAAGCAGTCTTTGTTTTCCTTTTTGGTAGGCAGATCCGAACCGCCTGCCGCAAAGCCGTAGCTTACCTTTGAAACAGGAATGATGAGTGTGCCGTCAGGCGAAGTTATAGGCTCGCCGATAATAGTATTGACATCAATCATTTCCTTGATTTTTTCCAT
>CACXEX010000116.1 GCA_902766775.1 uncultured Ruminococcus sp.
AGTTCAGAGATGTGAATCATTCCGAACACACCGCCAAGATCAACAAATGCGCCGTAGCTTGTAAGTGACTTAACAACGCCCTTGTAATGCTTACCAACTTCGCAAGTCTTCCAGAACTCTTCACGCTGAGCAGCTCTCTGCTCCTTGAGCACGCTGCGGATAGAACCGATAGCTCTTCTGCGTCTGCCGTTCTGAGAAACTTCGATAAGTCTGAAATCAACATCCTGACCTACGAGATCTTCAAGATTCTCGTCACGGGTAGCTGTTGCCTGTGATGCAGGGATAAAGATTCTTGAGCCGTTATAAAGAACGATTACGCCGCCCTTAACTGCCTCAGTAACCTTGCCGGAGAGAACCTCCTGTGACTCTGCCTTTTCTTTGAGCTCTTCCCAACCCTTCTGTGCATCTACTCTGCGCTTTGAAAGCATAATAGTGCCTTCCTGATCATTGGTCTTCATAATAAGAAGCTCAATAACATCGCCAACTTTAACTACATCTTCGGGTCTTGCGTTAGGATCGTTTGAAAGCTCTGAAGCAGGAATAAAGCCTGTCTGCTTTCTGCCGACATCTACCTGAACTTCGTTAGGAGCTATGCTCAGAACTGTGCCCATTACCCTCTCGTTTGTATTAAAGTTTTTGAGGGACTCCTCAAGCATCTCCTCAAAAGATGGTTCCAAATTTGTTTCACCGGATTTTACTTCACTCATTGTATCCAGTACCTCCTTTATTATCCTTGCAGGCGTTGAAGCACCCGCAGTTACGCCGATTGAGTCGGCAGCCGAAACCTTGTTCAAATCAAGCTCAGCAGCGGTTTCAATGAGAACTGTGTTCTCACACTGTCTTTTGCATATATCAAAAAGCTTTCCCGTATTGGAGCTGTGCCTGTCACCGATAACGACCATAAAGTCGGATTCGGCAGCAATCTGAGAAGCTTCGGTTTGCCTAACTTGCGTAGCATTACATATTGTATCAAATATTTTTGCATTTGTACATAGCTTTTTTATCTTTTTTACACATTTTTTCCATTCTTGTGTGTCAAATGTTGTCTGTGCGACAATTTTGACCTGTTTATTATTCTTTTTAAGAATATTTGGCAATAATTCATCAAGTTCTGCTTCATTGTTAAATGTGTAGCAATCACTTGTACAATGACCGATTATACCGCAAACCTCGGGGTGATCTTTGTTTCCTGCAATCAAAACAACATCATTTTCGGGATTTGTATTTGATACAATCTTGTGGATTTTTTTGACAAACGGACACGTTGCATCCGCAAAGTCAATGCCTCTTTTTACAAGAGAATCAATAACGCTTTTTTCAACTCCGTGTGAACGGATTACAAGCGTTGTGTCATCAGAAAGTTCGTCAACGGTTTCAACAGGAGTACAACCTCTTTCTTCAAGCTCGTGAACCATTTCCATATTGTGGATAATAGGTCCGAGGGTTGCCACCTTTATTCCTTTTTCGAGCAGTTCGTTTACGATATTGATAGCACGGTTTACACCAAAACAGAAACCTGCCGAATCAGCCTTTTTTATACTCAATTAAATCCTGCTCCCTCATTCTCTTGATTTCGTCCATAATTTTTGTTGTTGCACCTTTAAGCTCTCTTCTTCCGCTGTCGGGAGTAAGTCCGAGTTCTTCAGGTGTGAGAGGTTTGCCAAAATGGATTACTCGCTTTGCAAATGTATGCTTTTTGTTGCCCACAACTGTAATACAAGCCGGAACGACCGGAACCTGCATCTGCTGTGCAACAAGAGCGCATCCGCTGCGTGGACGCATAAGTTCGCCTGTTTTAGAGCGGCCGCCCTCGATGAAGATAGTCATAATTTCTCCCTCACGGATTAAATCTTCACCTGTTTTGATAGCTTTGCCGTCGCCTGCACCTCTTTCAACAGGAAATGCACCGAGTGCGCGGATTAACGCACCAAAAAATTTATTTTTGAAAAGTTCAATTTTTGCCATAAAGAAAAGTCTGCGTTTCTTTTGTGAAAGTCCGAGAAGAACCGGATCGGAATTTGAAAGATGATTGCTGGCAATAATGAGTCCGCCTTCAAGCGGAAGCGGCTCTTCGATTATTGTAACATATCTGTACAAAAGCTTGAAAATAGGCTTGCAGACAACTCTGCCGACTGCATAAAGCGCCTTTGACTGTCCCATCAGATATTCTCCTTTATAACGGAAATTATTTTATCAACCGACTGCTCAAAATCAAGCTCTGTTGTGTCAACCATAACGCAACCCTCGGCAGGTTTGAGCGGAGCGGTTTTGCGGTGAGTATCGTTGTAGTCACGGGTTATTACATCGTTTAAAATGTCCTCATATTTAACATCCATACCCTTTTCAACAAGTTCCTTATATCTTCTTTCTGCTCTTGCCTCAGGGGATGCTGTGAGGAAAATTTTAACCTGTGCATCGGGCAATACAACTGTGCCGATATCTCTGCCGTCCATAATTACATTGTGTGTCTTTGCCATATTTCTCTGCAAATCAAGAAGATATGATCTTACAATCGGTACGGCTGAAATTTTTGACGCCATCATTGATGCCTCGGGAGTTCTTATAAGTCCCGACACATCTTCGCTGTCAAGCAGAACAACCTGTTCGCCTTTTTCGTTGAATGTGAGGTCAACTGTGATTTTTGAAAGTAAATCTTTTACCGCATTTTCATCTTCGGGAGCAACGGAGTTTCTTGTTGCGGAAAGTCCGATTGTGCGGTAAAGCGCTCCTGTATCAACATAAATATAGTCAAGTGCCTTTGCAACTCTTTTTGCAACTGAGGATTTTCCTGCACCGGCAGGGCCGTCCAAAGCGATTGCTATTGACATAAATTACATCCTTTCAATCAAAATTATTATGTATAATCAAATCAGATATATGCACTGTTTTCTCCGGCAAGCCGTCCTGTACTCCACGCAATTTGGAGGTTAAAACCGCCTGTGTAGGCATCGCAGTCGATTACTTCGCCTGCAAAATACAGACCGCTTACAAGCTTGCTTTCCATAGTTTTCGGGTTGATTTCAGAAGTTTTTACACCACCTGAGGTGATGATTGCCTCCTCAATCGGTCTAAATCCGCTGATGTCAACCGTAAAGCATTTGAGAATTTCACAAAGAGCGTGTCGCTCCTCTTTTGTAATTGAATTACACTTTTTGTCAAACGGAACTCCCCAGCGTTTGAGAACGGGAACAATGATTTTTCTCGGCAAAAGTTTTGAAAATGCATTTGAAACATCACGGTTTGAATTCTCTTTGAAATCGTTCTGAATTCGCCTGTCAAGGTGTTCAAAATCAAGTGCCGGCTTAAGGTCGATTTCCGCAATATAGCGGTCCGGCTGAATATCACGGATGTGTGAGCTTGCCGACAAAATCATCGGACCGCTCATTCCGAAATGTGTAAAAAGCATTTCGCCGAAGTCGCTGTAAACAGTTTTTTTACTGTTTTTATCAACTATTTTGAGTGCAACATTTTTGAGAGCAAGTCCCTGCATATCTTTGCATTGTTTATCATTTGAAGTAAACGGTACAAGAGACGGTTTGAGCGGAACAATTGTGTGTCCTGCCTGTTTTGCAAGTGTGTAACCGTCTCCTGTTGAACCCGTAAGCGGATAGCTTTTACCACCGCAACAGATAATTACGCTGTCGGCATAGTAGGTGTTTTCTTCACACTTAACGCCTATAACGGCACCGTCCTCAAGGATGAGAGCGTTTGCCGTGTCACACACGATTTTGCAGCCCGATTCAACGGCATAATCATGCATTGTATCGACAACATCTACTGATTTGTCAGATACGGGAAATACTCGGTTTCCTCTTTCGGTCTTGGTTTTAAGTCCTCTGGATTCAAAAAATTTTATTGTATCTTCGGGAGTAAATGCGTTGATTGCCGAATAGAGAAATCTTCCGTTTACGGGAACATTATTGATAAAAGTCTGCACATCGCAGTTGTTGGCAAGGTTACATCTTCCCTTGCCTGTTATCATAATTTTTCTGCCGACACGCTTATTCTTTTCGATTATCGTAACGGACGCACCGTAGAGTGCCGCAGTTGCGCCTGCCATAAGGCCTGCCGCACCTGCTCCGACTACTACCACTTTTTTACTTGTCATCATCTTCTATGTTACCCACTATTTCTCTGTCACGGTTTGTATAAACTCCGTCACGGTTCCACACGAGTTCAAGTCTGCGGAATGTGTCGGAAACTTCGTCTTTCTTTTTAAGCACTGTTGCAACAATAAGCGCATTGATAAGGCTTAACGGTGCAACGAGTGAATCGACAATTGAAGCCATATCACTTCTTGCAATAAGTACGGAATCGGCACTTTGAACGAGCGGAGAAACCATACTGTCTGTGATTGCAATTGCGTGAGCGCCCCTTGAACGGGCAAAGTCCATTGCCTCAACTGACATTGAACTGTAACGGGGAAATGAAATGCCGATCATAACATCTTTGTCGGTAATTCTGAAAATCTGTTCAAAAGTTTCGGTCTGACTGCCGCTTGTGATAACACGCACATTATCAAAAATCATTTCAAAATAGTATGCGAGAAAGTTTGCGATTGCGGCTGTTGAACGCACACCGAATATGTAAATACGCTCTGCCTTGCAGATTTCATCGACTGCACGGGCAAAGTCCTCGTGAGATGTTTCTTCAATAGTTCTGCGGATTTTGTCAATATCCTGATTAAGAACGCTGTCAAGTACATTGTCGTTGCCGATTCGGTTTGAGGTAACTTCAATTCGCTGAACGGAGGTAAGCTTGTTGCGAATCATCTCTTGCATTGCCTTCTGAAGTTTAGGATAGCCGTCATAGCCGAGTTCTGTTGCAAAACGAACAACGGTACTTTCGCTTACGCCGACTGTTTCGCCAAGTTTTGATGCGGTCATAAAAGCCGCCTTATCGTAATGTTCTTCAATAAAAAGAGCAATTCTCTTCTGTCCCTTTGAGAGGGAATTCATCATTAAATCTATTCTTGTGAGCAAATGAGTAATCATTTTTTCTTGATATCTCCTGTTTTAAATAGTAAAAACAGATATACTGCCTTAACTAATTCATTTTAACACAAGAACTTGCAATTTACAATAAGATATAAATTAAATTATTGTAAATTTTACGGAATTATGAAATATGCGTCGGTTTATGTTGCAATAATTAAGGTTGTATGGTAAAATTATTTAACATAAAGCAAAAGACGGAGTTGATAAAAATGATAGCAGTTATTGATTACGGTGCAGGCAACATTCGCAGTGTTTACAAGGCTTTAAAGCATATCGGCTGTGAATGTGTGATTACAAGAGATAAAGACGAAATTATGAATGCAGACGGTGCTGTTTTGCCGGGTGTTGGTTCATTTGGTGACACAATGGACACAATGAATTCATACGGCATTAAAGACACAGTTATCGAGTACATAAACAGCGGAAAGCCGTTTTTAGGCATTTGTCTTGGACTTCAACTCCTCTTTCCTGCAAGTGAAGAAAGTCCGAATGTAAAGGGACTTTCGATTTTTGACGGCACAATCACAAAGATTCCGTCAGGTGACGGCTTGAAAATTCCGCACATCGGTTGGAACAGCCTCAAAATCAATGAAAAGAGCAGACTTTTCAAAGGCATTGAACAGAATGCATATGTATATTTTGTTCACTCATATTTTCTGAACGCAAGCGACAAGAGTATTGTATCGGCTCAGACAGAATACGGTGTTACAATTGATGCCGCTGTTGAAAAAGGCAATGTTTTTGCAACCCAGTTCCACCCCGAAAAGAGCGGTGAAACGGGACTTAAAATTCTCAGAAATTTTGCTGACATCGTAAACGGTAAGGAGGAATAAATATGTACGCAAAAAGAATAATCCCCTGCCTTGATGTAAAAAACGGCAGAGTTGTAAAGGGTATGAGTTTTGTAAACCTTGTTGACGCAGGCGATCCTGTTGAATCTGCAATGCAGTATGACAAGCAGGGTGCTGACGAGCTTGTATTTCTCGACATTACCGCATCAAGCGATTCCAGAAACATAACCATTGATATGGTTGAAAAGGTTGCAAATTCGATTTTTATTCCGTTTACAGTCGGCGGCGGTATCAGAAGTGTTGACGATTTCAATGTTCTGCTCAGAGCGGGTGCAGACAAGGTGTCCGTAAACTCAGCCGCTGTTCATCGTCCTGAACTTATCAGCGAGGCGGCGTATAAATTCGGCAGTCAATGCGTTGTTGCAGCTATTGACGCCAAGAGGAACGGTGACAGCTGGGAAGTTTATGTAAACGGCGGAAGAACTCCTGTCGGTATGGATGCGATTGAATGGGCTGTAAAGTGTGAAGAACTCGGTGCAGGCGAGATTCTCCTCACAAGCATGGACGAGGACGGTCAGAAAAAAGGTTATGACATTGCGCTTACAAGAGCAGTTTCCGAAAAGGTGAATATTCCCGTTGTTGCAAGCGGCGGTGCAGGCGCACTTGAGCATTTTTATGATGCATTTACAGAAGGCAAGGCCGACGCAGTTCTTGCGGCATCACTCTTCCATTTTGGTGAAATTCCGATTCCAAAACTTAAAAAATATCTCAACGAGAGAGGAATTCCCGTAAGACTTTAATTGTAGGCAAAGTTTATGGCTGTGCGTTTGCACAGCCATTTTTATGTACTGTCATATAGGCAGACCGACTATCATCTTCTGAATTCCGGTTACATCTCTCGTACTGATATATCCATCATCGTTGACATCAGCGATAATAATATCATCATATGAATCAAAGGTGATAAGTCTTACAAGATACTTTTGAACAAGTGTTGCGTCAATAACGCTTATAACACCGTCACGGTTTACATCACCGATAAGTCGAGATTCCTGTTCGCCATTACCGTTCTGAGATTCAATTTCATAACTATTGGAGGGATTTTCAGAGGCATTGACAGTTGTCGGCACAACAGACACAAAAGTCAACAAAATTGCGAGGGTTGCAAGGATTGAGATAATCTTTTTTATTTTGAATTTCTTTTTTGTCGTCATAATGTCACTCCCTAACTTCATTAAACATAATTTATTAATTTCTGCTCTCTATATGTCAATTATAGCATAGGTTTAGCAATATTTCAATTTATTTTCGCAATATTAATGCAATAAAAACAGTTTTGTACAATATCACAAAACGGGAGTAATATTCTTGTAAATTCACACAAAAAGGCGGTTATGCAGAATATGCACAACCGCCAAAATCATTTAATTTAATTTGATTTTATATAGTAGCAAGATTAACAATTACTTTCTGAATAATTGTTGCATCAGTAATATCAATTCTGCCGTCATTATTTACATCGGCAATCTTGAATGTTTCATCATCAAAATCAGCAAGTCTAACGATGTATTTCTGAACAAGTGTTGCGTCAACAACATTGATAATACCGTCGTGGTTTACATCACCCTTAATAGTTTCGACAGGTGAAGATGAACCTACAACAAATGTCTTTGTTGACTCAACTTTGTTACCTTTTGCATCAACTGCTACAACACCGATTGAGTATGTACCGTCTGTTGAAGGAGTCCAAAGATATGTGTTAGAACTTGAACTCTGTACTGCACTGCCGTTAACTGTGAATGTATAAGTCACATCGCCATTTGCGTGATAGCTTTCAGCAGAAAGTGTAACAGGAGTACCTGCGCTCTGACCTGAGTTGAGGTTTGCACCGAAGTTTACTTCAAGCGGAGCTTCTTTTACTTCTGTGTCAGGAAGGAGAGCACCGATTCTTGCAAGCGGAACTGTGATGTTATCAACATCTTCCTTCTCGTGTGATGTTGAAGGATCATAGCTGTACTCAACATTTGCCTGATCAAGCATTGACGGATCATGAGGAAGTGTATCCATACCGGATGTACCGTATGTGAGAATCTGCATTGCACCGATACCCTGTGTTTCGATGTAATTGCGGTCAATACCGAGAGTCTTGAGCGGAACAGCAATTTCATAAACGAAGCCGTATGAGCTCTTGTATCCAACATCAAAGAAGTCAACCCAGTTTGCATTCATATCAAGGTTATCGCCCATAACTCTTGAACCCTTAGGAGCGTTGATACCGATGAGAGAGTTGCTCTTTGTACCGTTTGCATATTTAATCTTAAAGCCGTTCTGGTTGTCCTGAGCCTGGAAGTTCTTTACACCGATCGGGATTCTTGTGTCATAGTCAAAGAGATATGTTCCGTCTGTGTCCTGAACATCTGCCTTAAAGATTGATGCACCGCCGTTTGAGTTGTTTGAGTCAAATGCGATAAGTGTGTCAACATGAGTTGTAAAGTTTGTGCCGCCGTCTTTTGCAACACCGTTTGTGCAACCCCATACAAATGGATTTGTGTAAGTTGAACCGTCTTTGTTTGTTCCAACTGCCTTGCCAGTTGCCTGCTTTGCAGGGTCAATCGAAAGTGCAAGGTACATTGGGATACTGTTTCTCCAAGGGCGAGCCTCGTTAGATGCGGCAAAGTTATCCTCAGGAGATACAATATAGGTTGTGTTAGCCATTTCAAGCAAGAAATAGAGGTTATCATCATCCCATGCGCTGTAAAGTGCATAAGCATCCCATGGCTGTTCGTGCATTGATGAAGGCATATAAACACGCGGGTCATCGTTTGCAACGCCCTGAGCGATAATCATTGAGCTATCCCAATCACTTAAGTCACCGTCAACGGAAATTGTCTTGTATTTACCAAGCTGCATTTCAGGGTTTGTGCCATAGTAGCCGCCTTCTGCAGCTGTTGTATGACCGTCTGATTTTGCAGAGAAAGTCGTCTTTGACGCCGTGAAAGTCTTTTTAAATGTGTAGGTCTGCTCGGTTTCAACACCGTCACTGCCTGTTGCATAGAGAACGAGTGAAATATTTGAGTTACCGATTTTACCCTCGCCGACTTTTACGGAATCACCATTTACAAATTCTTTTTTAGGTGAACCGTCAACAGAGTAATAACCCTTGTCAGCATTCTTTAATGCAAGCTTTACATCAAGTGATTCTGTTGAAAAAGCTGTGTTGTTAGCTGTAAGTGTGTAGCCGTAAGCGTGATCGTCAGGCTTGCCGTAGTCAATCCACTGCTTGTCTGCTGTGAGCATCTTACATTCGCCTGCATTGAGTGCAAGACCTGCAGCCTCAGGATACTGCTCCTTACCCTCGCCTTTTTCAAGACCGTTGTTGAAAATTACTTTTTCAGACTTGTAAGCTGAAGAAAAACTTGATTTATAAAGTCCGCTGTCCTCTTTTGTCATAAGTTCACCGGGCCATTTAGCGTTTTCCTTTGTACCGTATGCATAAACATAAACATCCTGCCAACCGAATTTTGAATTATCAAAATACACCTCGGAACCTGATGTTGTTGCTGCCGATACACTGCTTACCGACACAACAAGTGTTGAAAGCACCATAAGTGCGGCAAGAACAATGCTCGTAATTTTTCTTGTCCTTTTCATTTTTGATTCCTCCTTTTTTATAATCGTGGGCAATACGATTATTCTTATTGTAGCATTTTGCACTTGTTTTTTCAATTATTAATCATATTTTTGTTTCTTTGTACAAGTTATGGTGTCGAAATTTGTAAATTAAAATAATTAGAACTTAATTTGACTATAAAATAGCATTTTTAAACCATAAAAAATCCGCTGGCAACGAATTGTCAGCGGATTTAATGTGTTATAAGAAAAATAATTACAAATCAGTTTTCTTTTTTGTAGAAAGGTTCAACACCCTTTACAGCATTTTTTGCAAAGTCCATTGAGTACGGCATCATTGAAAGCTGAATTTCATCGTCAAGGAATGGACTTGCAACCTTGCTGATTGCATCGAATGTGCTCTCCATATCGCCGAAGAAATCAACAACGATAAAGTAGCTCTTCTGACCGTTCTGCTCAATCAGACGAAGATATGCGGCATTAACCGAAGGCTCTGTGCTGAAATGGTTGATAAGAGCAGCCATAAGGTCAATCGGGTACTCCTTTGGCTCACCAAGGCTGATTGGTGAACCGGGCTCGATAGTCTGTTTTTTAAGATTCATATAG
>CACXEX010000117.1 GCA_902766775.1 uncultured Ruminococcus sp.
CCGCTGTCAAAAAGTCTTTGATAACTCTCGAATGACCTTTCGCCAAGCGAGAGCGTTATGGCACAATCGGGAAATCTCTTTTTGATTTCCGACACAATGTCACACATAACATCATCGGTAAAGTAGCCGTCCTCACCGCCCTGCAACACAAAGGTTCTAAAGCCGAGTTCGTGTCCGTTTTGGCAACAGGTAAGAATTTCATCTTTGGTAAGCCTATAACGCACGGCATTGCCGTTTGAACGGCGAAGTCCGCAGTAGTAGCAATCGTTTTTGCAGATGCTTGAAAATTCAATCAAGCCACGAATATAAATTTTGTTGCCGAAAATTCTGTCGGCAGTATCTCTCGCACATTTGCGAAGATGTTCAAAATCTTCATCATCGGCAGTTGTAATCAGCTGTAAAAGTTCGCTGTCACAAGCCGTGCGCAATGTGTTCAGTTTTTCGATAATTTCAAAATTCTTCATAATTTTTCCACATTAAAAGAGGACGGCATTTCTGCCGCCCCCGAACAGAGAATACAGCATTCTCCGCAAATTCCAATTAGTTTATAGCATCAGAAACTTCTGCTTCCGCCGCCTGATGAACCGCCACCGCCGGAAGAACTGCTTGATGAGCCGCCGCCCGAACTGTCGGAATCACGCTGGATTCTTGTAACTGAAACATGCTTTGTCAGGAAGATATCCTGCTTGTCGGTTAGCATAGTTTTGCTGTTTTTCTTGAGGTCATAAGTTCCTGCTTTTCCGTTGTATTTGTAACGACTTTTTACTACGACAACAATGATAACGGCGACAATGATTGAGCCGATTGCAATAAAAATACCGTAGTGAGTTACAACATAGAGGAGCTTGTTGTCCTCTTTTTCCTGCAAGTCAATATTTTCATTGGACTCACCCTCGGGAATACCCTCGTCATAGTAACGGTCAACATAGTAAAGAAACTTTTCAGCCGCATTAAAATAATCGGCTTCTTTCATCTCGTACTGAACATCGTCAAGGAGAGTATTAACACGGTCATCACTGAAATAATACATTGCGTCGCCCTTGGTTCTAAAGTCGATTGCTCTGCCTTCCATATCAATTGTGAGCATAACGCCTGCCGTAGTTTTGCCGTATTTGTCGGCATAGTAACGGTTTGCAAACGGCTTAATGTTATCCTCTGTTTTTCCCTCGTTATTGGTATAGATAACCGCAACCCAACCTGTTTTTTGGACAAAAGTGTCAAGTTCCGACTGAAGTTGTGTTTCTTCCTCCGAGGTAAAGAGACCGGCATCGTCACGAAGTTCTGTCTGTCCTGCCGCAAAAACAAGTAGAGGAGTACAGAACACCATAATCATTGCCGCAAACATTGCGGAAAGTCTTTTTGTCACATTCATCATAAGAACAACAGACCTCCCAACAATCCGAGTGCCATAAGCACTACGGCAATAATTGCACCGCAAGCGATGAGTTTTCCTATTGAAGTAGGAAGTTCGCCGTAGGTTTTGCCTGTTTGACCATTGATTGCAAACGGCAAAATTTTGCCCTTATATTTATATGTAACAACCCACACCGGCAAAAGGGTGTAGTTCCACTTTTCAAGGTCAATTTTATCGTTGTAGCTCTGAATCTGAACGGCGCTGTATCCGCTTGCCGTGTCTTTCATAAGCTGTTGACAGTAGCCGTTAATTCTTGTCTGAACTGCCTGTGCAATTTCCTTTTTCTCAATGTCACGCTTTTCAGCCTGAAAGCCCGAAAGGTAGGACATTGCAAACGGGTGAGCCTCGCCTAAATCATACGGATGAACGCATTGGAGCATATCTCTGTCCTGACTTTTTAAAGCTCTTTCAAACACATTTTTTACAATCAGGTCGCCTGTTCTGCGGAGTTCATAAACCTTTGTTTCTGTGTAACGGTCATCCCCGACAACCCACGAGCGAACCTTTTCGCCCTTTGCAATCATCTGTGCATTACGCTGTTCGTCAACATACCAGTACGGAAAATACACACCCGTGAGTTTGTCAAAATGCTTTTCGCTGACAAAGTCCTTTGGCAAGAACCATTTCTTTTTGCACATTTCAAGGAACTTGTCAATTGCCTTCTGTTTTGAAAGCTTGAACGGAATTACACGGTCGGGTTTGAATTCACCCGAAAGTCTGCCGCCGAGAACAACCGGATTCTGACAGTAGAAACAAGTTGTCGCCGCTGTTGACGCTGTTGTAACAACCTGTGCGCCGCAACTTGGGCAGTTGTAGATAACCGCATCTTCTTCCGTTTTGTTTTCTGCCTGTGTGTTGTCCTTGCTCTGTGCCTGTTTTGCGGCATTTTCTTTAGCTTTTTCCTGTTCCTTTTTCTCCTGCTTTTCTGCGCTGTTCTCTTTTTGCTCTTTCTTTGCAAAAAAGTCCTGAATATACTTTTCCGTAAAATCGGACATACAGTATTCACAGCTGAACATCTGCTTGTCGGGATTGAATTTCAGCGGAGCGGCGCAGTTCGGACAGGTGTAGTTTACAGTTGCCATAACTTACCCCTTATAATTAAATTCTGAAATATCCCCCGCCGTTTGAGGAGAGGGATATTTGTACTTTAAATTCAAATTATTCTGCCTTTGTACCGCATTCGGGACAGAACTTTGCATTTGCAGAAAGCTCATATCCGCAGTTTGTGCAGAAACGCTTTTTGGGAGCCTCGGGCTTTTTTGAACCGCATTCCGAGCAGAACTTGCCTGTGTTAACAGCACCACAAGAACAAGTCCATGAGCCCGCCGGTGCTCCTCCTGCCTGCGGAGCGGGAGCTTGTGACTGCTGCGGCTGAGCCTGCTGTGGCTGTGGCTGATTTGGCTGCTGCTGGCGATACTGCGGGTTCTGCTGATAGCCGCCCATAATATTACCGCCGGCATTCATACCCATGCCCATACCCATAAAGCCTGCCATTGCGCCGTTTGCATTTGAACCGGCATCTTTAAGGCCTTCTGAAATATTGGCTGCAACATAGCCCTGCTGAACTGCTGCGTCAGAGAGCATTGCACCCTTGTTGCGCATATTGATGAGTTCCTGACTGTCCTCTGTGTAGGAAACATCCATACCAACGGCAAAGACTTCCATACCACGAGCCTGTGTCCATTCCTTATCAAGTGTCTGTGCCATATACTGACCGAGCAGACGCTGTTTTGACTTGATAAAGCTGATTCTTTCGCCGTCAGCGGAATACTGGTTGATTGCAGAACCGAGAGCGCCGACGAACTCCTCGTTATACTGTGCTCTTACATCTGCGAAATCAACAGACTTGTTTTCTGTAACAGCTTCTCTCGGAATTACTTCCTGATAGAACTTGAACGGCTCAACAACCTTGATTGAATATGTACCGTGAGCACGAAGCATAAGCTCTGAATTGTAAAAATTGTCAAAGTAGTTTACGGGAGTTGATGTTCCGAAAGGAATACCCTTGATTTCCTGAAGATTTATATAGAAAACCCTCTGAGCCTGTGAGGGGATTCCGCCGTACTTAATACGGTTAAATGTTTCCTTGATCGAATCACCGAACTGACCGCAGAAAAGTGACGGCATGGAGCTGTTATTTACCTGGAAATAACCCGGCTCTGCTGTAAAGTCAACAATCTTACCGCCATCAATAAGAATCATCATCTGGTTGTCATAAACATGAATTACAGAACCGTTTGATACAATGTTTTCAGAACCCTTTTTATTCTGACTTTTGCCGTTCTGTGTAACAAGCTGACCGGGGCAGATGAGAGTGTTGTCGCCCATCGGAGACGGCTCAATGACCTCAAGCCATGAATCTGCAAGTCCGCCTCCGATTGCATTTATCGCTGCTTTGATAATACCCATAGTTTAACTCCTTTATTTTTTTGAAAAACAATTAATTATTTTATATGTTGCTATTATACTAATAATAATATGTTTGAAGAAAAATTTCAATACCATTATCAAAAAACAGGTCAAACGGCATATGTTTTTTTCTGTACCAAAGTTTTGTCATTGACAAATATGCAAAAACGGTCGGGAATAGGGACATTTCTGCTCCGAAAACCCGACCGTCAAGTTATTAAAATTTTCTCTGTTGAAGTGTCTGCTCGTTTACGGAATTAAACTTCCATGAACGAATGTTGATTTCTTTTATTGCAGTTCCGCAGAACTGACAGTATTTCTCACCCAAAGTTTTTACAGGAGCACCGCAGTTGGGGCAGTTCACTCCGAGAGCGGTTGCTCTGTTGTGGAGCAAATCAACATCCTGAACATACATCAGACCGACCTCATAGACAGTCTGCATTCTGTTCTCACTGCTGCCGAAAATCACTTCATTGTTCATATCGGTGACATATGAAAAGTAACCAACAGACGCCTCAAAAAGGATTGTCACGGTTGCACCGTTTTTTATGTAACGGGCAATCTGAACATCGTAAATATTGACATCTTCATAATGCTGTGTGTTGCCAACAGATGCAAGTTGGTCGATGATTCCCTGAACATAGTTTGTAAAGTTCGGGGTAACCTCTTCGGCAATAACGCTGAGTTTCTTTGACTCAACTGCCGAAAAATAGTTACGCAGAAGTGAGCGGGTTTTGTTCATATACTGCTCAACATCAAGCTCGGGAAAATCCTTTTTTATCATCGGCATATAAACCGAGGTCATTCCGTGAAGTGAACGTGGAGTTTCTCTCATCTGCTCCTGATTTTCCTTTACGCCCTGAATGCCCTCAATAAGAGAGCTTGTACCGAACAGAGTTCTTGAAAGATGCCTTACCTTGCTGACAATTACTATAACTATAATCGCTACTGCAAGTACAGCTATTGACACTGCAATGATGATTGCTATTGTATCCGGACTCATACAGGTTTACCCTTGAATCAATCTTCTTTGTTGACAACCTTAATTCCGAGGACTTCAAGGCTTTCGTCGTCAACTTCTGCCGGACAAGCAGACATAAGCTCGCTTGCATTCTGAACCTTCGGGAATGCTGTTACATCACGGAGGCTGTCAGCCTTGCACATAAGCATTGTAACACGGTCAAGACCGATACCCATACCACCGTGCGGCGGTGCGCCGTACTTGTAGGCTTCAACAAGGAATCCGAACTTTGCTTCAATCTCTTCATCAGTGAGTTTCAAAGCCTTGAACATCTTCTGCTGAAGTTCATAATCTGTGATACGCATTGAACCGCTTGAAAGCTCAACACCGTTAAGTGTGAGGTCATAAGCCTTTGCAATAACCTTTGACGGGTCTGTGTCAAGGTACTGCAAACATTCTTCCTTAGGCATTGTAAACGGGTGATGCATTGCAAGCCATTCGCCGCTTTCCTCATCATATTCAAAGAACGGGAAGTCAACAATCCAGAGGAACTTGAATACATCGGGGATAATGTCAAGACGCTTTGCAACAACAAGACGGAGTGCGCCGAGTGTTGAAAGAACTGTGCTGTTCTTGTCGGCAACGATGAGGATAACATCGCCCTTTTCAGCGCCGAGTCTTTCGTAGATTGCCGAAAGCTCTTCTTCACTCATAAACTTCTTGAATGATGCGTTAGGCTCGTCAACCCATCTTACATAGGCAAGTCCCTTTGCGCCGATGCCCTTTGCATATTCTGTGAGCTTGTCAATTTCTTTTCTTGTGTAAACCGACGACGCATTCTTGGCAACAATTGCTCTTACAGAACCGCCGTTCTCAATTGCACTTGTAAATACGCTGAAACCGCAGTCCTTAACAAGATCCGAAATGTCCTGAATCTTCATGTCAAAACGGATATCGGGCTTGTCCGAACCATAGCTTTCCATAGCCTCTTTGTAGGTCATTCTCTGGAAATGCTCCTCAAGGTCAATGTTTAAAACCTCTTTAAAAAGCTTTTTGAAAAAGCCTTCGTTGATTTCGAGGATTTCATCAACATCAACAAATGAAAGCTCCATATCAATCTGTGTAAATTCAGGCTGACGGTCTGCACGAAGATCCTCGTCACGGAAACATCTTGCAAGCTGAATGTAACGGTCAAAGCCCGAAAGCATGAGGAGCTGTTTGTAAATCTGCGGTGACTGAGGAAGAGCATAAAACTTGCCGTTGTGGATTCTTGACGGAACAAGGTAATCTCTTGCGCCCTCGGGAGTTGACTTGATCATCATAGGAGTTTCAATTTCAACAAAGCCATTGTCGTGGAAATAATCTCTTGCAACCTTTGCAATCTTACTTCTCATCATAAGATTGTTGAGAAGAGGACGGCGGCGAAGGTCAAGATAACGATATTTAAGTCTTAACTCCTCGTTTGTGTTTGTATCGTCAACAATTTCAAAAGGCGGCGTCTGTGCCTTTGAAAGCACACGCATATCGCTTACAACAACCTCGATATCGCCTGTGGGAATTTCGCTGTTTTTTGAACTTCTTTCGCAAACAACACCCTTTGCGGCAAGAACAAACTCACTTCTGCATGAAAATGCCTTATCAAAAATTTCTTTGTCTGTTTTGTCATTGAATGCAAGCTGAACAATGCCTGTGCGGTCACGCAAGTCAATGAAAATGAGCTGACCGAGGTCACGGCAACGCTGTACCCAACCGCAGACAGTTACCTCTCTGCCGACATCACCGATACGCAGATCTCCGCAATAATCGGTACGCTTCATTCCTGTCATAAATTCTGCCATTGTATATGCTCCTTTATATGAATCGGTCGGCATTTTTAATGTGCCTGACCGACCGAAAATATTCTTTTATTACTTATTTTTCTGTTCGTCGGAAAGCTGAATTTCGATGAACTTCTCCATGAAATGCCCGTCAAGAGTAACCTCGGCTGTTTCGCCTGTTTCCATATTCTTGACCTTGGCTGTGTTCTGCTCGATTTCGTTGTCGCCCAAAACGATTGAATATCTTGCGTCAATTTTGTCGGCATACTTCATCTGAGCACGAAGTCCTCTGCCGATAACATCGGTTTCGGCAATCATTCCGCAGCTGCGAACCTGTTTGATAAGCTCAAAAGCCTTAACCTTTGCGGCATCGCCCATTGTTGCAATGTAGAGCATACACTCGTCATTGTCGGGAATCTCAATGCCCTGCTTATCCATTACCATGAGAAGTCTTTCCATACCCATTGCGAAACCGAGGGAGGGAAGGTGCTTACCGCCGAGCTCCTCGATAAGACCGTCATAACGACCGCCGCCGCAAACAGTACCCTGAGCACCGATACAATCGGTTACAAACTCAAATACTGTCTTTGTATAGTAATCAAGACCTCTTACAATTGTGGGATCAACCGTGTATTCAATGCCTGCGGCATCAAGATATTTCTGAACTGCGTCAAAGTGGTTTCTGCACTCGTCACAAAGATAGTCTGTAATCTTAGGTGCGTCCTTTGCAATCTCGGAACAGATAGGACTTTTGCAGTCGAGAATTCTCATCGGGTTTTTGTCAAGACGGGAAAGACAGGTGTCGCACAGCTTGTCCTTATAACCCTCAAAATATGATTTCAAAGCCTTGTGATATTCCGCACGACAGGTCGGACAGCCGATAGAATTAATCTGAAGATGAACGCTGTCAAGCTGAAGTCTGTTGATTACGGAGCTTGCAAGGCTGATAAGCTCTGCATCGGCAACAGGATCCTGTGTGCCGTACTCCTCAATACCGAACTGGTGGAACTCACGAAGTCTGCCTGCCTGTGGCTTTTCATAGCGGTAGCATGAAACAAAGTAGCTTGCCTTGATTGGAAGTCCTTCGTTTTCAAGAGCGTGTTCAAGAACAGCTCTTGCCGCACCGGCTGTACCCTCGGGGCGAAGTGTTACGCTTTCACCGCCCTTTGTGTCGAATGTGTACATTTCTTTCTGAACAACATCGGTTGTCTGACCAACGCCACGGGCAAAAAGCTCTGTGTGTTCAAACACGGGAGTTCTGATTTCTCTGAAACCGTAGGAGCGAGCCTCCTCACGCATAATCTTTTCAACAAACTGCCATTTGTAGCTTTCCTTCGGAAGAACATCTTCCGTACCCTTGATTTTCTTGGTTATAAGTGCCATTTTTCCCTCCGAAAATTACAATCTTTTATAGAAAAGGGAAACGAAAAAATTTCCCTAAAAAACACAACAATCGGGCAGTATTGCACCACCCGATATGTAAAGCGAAAATAATTAAATTATTTGAGAATATTTCTCCAGTCAAGGTCGCCTCTTTCAAGACCGTGGATAAGCACCTCGGCAGTTGCAATGTTTGTTGCAACCGGAATGTTGTGCATATCGCAAAGACGGAGCATATTCATATCGTTAGGCTCGTTCGGCTTTGGATTGAGCGGATCTCTGAAAAAGAGAAGCATATCAATCTCATTGCACGCAATTCTTGCCGCAATCTGCTGACTTCCGCCCTGAGAGCCTGCAAGGAATTTCTGAATTGTAAGACCTGTTGCCTCTGACACCATTTTGCCTGTTGTGCCGGTGGCGCAAAGGTTGTTGCGGCTGAGAACACCGCAGTAAGCAATGCAGAACTGCACCATCAGTTCCTTTTTTTCATCATGAGCTATAAGGGCTATATTCATATATATTTCCTCCAGACATTTATTTCATATCAAATTAGTTTCAAAACTTTAACTCAAAATACCCCGCACAAACTACCCTTTGAACGCAAGGGGAATATGTTTTCCCTCAAGCCTCTGTGCAAGACAGTCAAAAACAGACGCCGCCGCACTCCAGTTAAGTCCGGCAACACCTCGCTGAACAATCACCGAAATACGGATGTCAAACGGCACAAGCGCAATAAGCTGTGTCTGTGTTGCGTCAATAACGCTGTCGAGGTCTTCATAAAAACCGAGCTGTGTAAAAAGCTTTCGGTCAAAGCGGTTGATAACAAGTCGGATATTTGTTTTTCCCATTGACTCAAGCTTTCTCCTCACCTTAACCGCACCACGCACACCCGTCGGCTCTGCATTGGTAACAATCAAGGCTCTGTCGGCAGGAGCCGCCGCAGTTTCAAAGCCCGAACCGATTCCGGCAGGGGAGTCGATAAGGACAAAATCAAAGCTGTCCTTTACTGAGTTGACAAGTTGAGTAAACACCGAGGGACTGAGTTCGTTTTCGGTGTCAAAGGGAGCCGCCATAAGGTAGAGGTTCTCATTGTTTTTGCTTTTGTAAACAGCCTCACCGAATGTACAGTTGCCGCATACGGCATCCGACGCATCAAAAATTATGTCCTGCTCCATATCGAGCATAATGTCAAGACCACGCATTCCGCAGTCACAATCAATAAGCAAGACTCTTTTGCCCTGCTTTACAAGAGCAACGGAAAGACAAATGCAGACAGTTGATTTACCCGTTCCGCCTTTTCCCGACGCTACAACTATAACATTATCCATAATAAATTCTACCTCTGCTATATTCTATCACAAAATCCGTTAAAGAGCAAGAAACGAACATTATTTTTATCAGCCAAAATTTTTGTTGATATTTTAGTGATAGTTAATAAAATTATTCTTCATTTTTAACGGTTTGCACAATAATTTCATTGATTTTTAATGCTAAAAGCAAAAAATAAGTTTTTATGTTTGGTCGTTCAGCCATTATACGGTCGGGATTTTTGTTTTATCTTTTAACATATCGTATTCTCGACCATAATTTTCAATTTTCCATTTTCAATTTTCAATTAAAATATGCGTCCAGTAAATCCTTTGCAACCTGCATTGAATATCTGCCCTTTGCACCGTGTTCGATTACAACGGCAATTGCGACCTCGGGCTTTTCATACGGAGCATAGCAAATGAATGTTGTATGGTCTGAGCCCGAGTTTTCAGCCGTACCTGTTTTGGCGGCAACCTTAACTTTATAATCACCGAACATATAATTTGCCGTGCCGTTTTCGTCCTGAGTAACGCCGAGCATTGCTTTGCGGACAATGTCGAGATTCTTCTTTGAAATTCCGCAATCGCCGTAACTTTCAACAGCTGTCGATTTTATCGTTTTTGTCCGCTCATAATTTGTAACTTTATCAACAATGTGTGTTTTGAGCCTCTCACCGTTGTTGGCGATTGTCGCAACATAGGTTGCAAGCTGAACGGGAGTAAATGCGTTGTCGGACTGACCGATTGCGGCTGAAACCGTGTTGCCAACATGCCAATCTGTGCTGTCTCTGCCTGCAAGAGTTCCCTTTGATTCCTCAATTTCAACACCCGTGTATTCACCGAGCCCGAACTTCTGCGCATACAGATACATCGGTTCAATTCCGAGCCTTCTGCCCGTGTCGGCAAAAAAGTAGTTGCACGATTGTTCAATTGCGCCCGTAACATCAAGACTGCCGTGATAGTGCATACACCTTACCACATTGGTAGGGTAAAAATCATAGTCCTGTTTGCAGTAGATTTTCGTTTTATCGGTTATGATTTTCTCCTCAAGAGCCGCACCCGCAACACACGGCTTAAACACCGAACCGCAGGCGAATGTTCCGACTGTTGCACGGTTGTACATCGGAGAATTTTTGTTTTCGGAAAGTTTGACATAGTACGAGCCGTATTCGCTGTACCTGTTCAAATCGTATGTAGGATAGCTTGCCGCCGCAAGTACCGAAAAATTCTTGACCGACAACATTACAGCTGCACCTGTTTCACAGTCCTCACCGTTATTTTTCTGTCCCGATTCCTTGCCTGCCTGCTTTGCCGCTTTGACATTTTCTTCAAGCGATTTTGCAGCGGTTTTCTGCAATTTTGAATCAATTGTAAGGTAGACCGTGTTACCCGGTTTTGCACTCTCGGTTTCAATGCTTTCAACAAGAGTTCCGTCGGCATTTCGCTGAATAACCCTTGTTCCGCCCTTGCCTTTGAGGTCATCTTCACAGGCAAGTTCAATTCCGAATTTGCCTATCTTATCATCATAGGAATAGCTCTTGCCCTGTTTTTTCAGCTCATTGTATTCATCTTCCGACAACGAACCGAGTGCGCCGAGGATGTGCGGTGCAAGGTCCGGGTCCGAAGCACCTCGTGTGAGATAGGTCTGAATTTCAACACCGCTCACATCCTGAGTATTTTCGCTGACGGCATTCACGGCACTTCGACTGATATTTTCGGCAAAAACATACGGATTTGAATTTGAATAATTTTCAAGTTCCATATTGTAATGAATTGAAACGAGCGTTGTTTTTTGACTTAGACTTAACCTGTCGGAAATTTTGTAGCGTTTTAAAAGTGCATCAAAGCAATCATCGGCACTTGTGTTCCTGTCCATATCAAGAAAATCCGATGACAAAAGTTTTTCCGCATCTTCTTCACGGCTTGTTTTATAAACGCAACTGCCGTCCGAGCCGACCGAAATCGGCAATGAATCTGTTCTTGCATCTCCTGTTTTTGTGAGAATATCATCAAGCTCAAGTAAAATTCCGTCAAGCCTGTCCTCCTCAATATAAAGCTTGTTAAGGACTATTTTATACTTTGTGGTGTTTACAACAAGACCTACACCGCTGCGGTCAACAATTTCGCCCCTTGTTGCATCGGTTTTTTCGGTATATCCCGTTGATTTTGCGGCAAGACTCTTATAGCTTTTTCCCTGTACAAGCTGCCAATCGACAAGCCTGATTGCAAAGCCTGCAAAAATTGCGGCTGTTATTATTATGCAGACTGTTGTTCTGCTCTTTTTGCTTTTTTTGCCGTTTTTTCTGCTTTTGACGAATCTCATACCGAACCTCCCTTTCACAAAGATTAAAGATTTTTGTTTAAAAATGCCGTGAGAAAATACAGCGGAATTGTCACGGCGAATGTGTAAAGTATTCTTGAAATGTAGTGCCGTACAAACAACACGCAACCGCTGTCAAG
>CACXEX010000118.1 GCA_902766775.1 uncultured Ruminococcus sp.
ACCGAGGGCGAGCGTTGGATGACAATGGTTGACATCCAGGGACTTGAGGACTTCTTTGGCGATATGGACTTTAAGGTAGCAGGTACACACGACGGTATCACAGCTATTCAGATGGACCTCAAAATCAGCGGTCTTACTCCTGAAATGGTTAAAGAGGCTCTTGCTAAAACTCACAAGGCTCGTAACTATATCCTTGATGAAGTAATGCTCAAGGCTATTCCTGAGCCAAGAGAAGAGCTTTCAAAGTATGCTCCTAAGATGTTCACAACAACAATTCCTGCTGACAAAATCAGCGAAGTTATCGGTAAGAGCGGTAAGGTTATCAAGGAAATTCAGGCTGAATGTGAAGTTAAGGTTGATATCGAGGAAGACGGCGAGCTCGGACAGGTATTTGTTTCAGGTATTGATTCCGACAAGTGTAAGCGTGCAATCGAAATCATCAATACAATTGCTGTTGATCCTGAGCCGGGTGCAATGTACCTCGGTAAGGTTACTCGTATTATGGACTTTGGTGCTTTCGTTGAAATCGCTCCCGGTAAGGAAGGTCTTGTTCACATTTCTCAGCTCGATGTTAAGCGTACAGAGAATGTAACAGATGTTGTTAATGTTGGCGACATCATCCGTGTTAAGGTAATGGAAATTGACGATAAGGGCAGACTTAACCTCTCTCGTCGTCAGGTTCTCATTGATGTTGACGGTCTTGTTCCTGAAAACGACCTTGATGCAGAAAGAGCAGCTCGTCCACGCAGACCTCACAATGACCGCAGAGGCGGCTATAACAGAAACAACAGAAAGTAATTTCGTTGCAATTTGTTAATCTGAAATCTAATAATTAAATAATAAGTCCCTTTCAATTTGCATAATGCATTGAAAGGGACTTTTTGTTAATTGAAAATTATGCTTGAGTGGGGAAGAGCGGTCGTCACTATATTTGTGTAATTTATATTCAATATAATTATCATCTTGATTTCAACACGATAACATAGTATAATTGACTTAACGAAAATTTCCGACAAAAACGGACACAGATTCATAAAGGAGAGAATACAATGCAGGTTAAAATTTCCGATTCAATAAAATACATTGGCGTTGACGACAAGACAATCGACCTTTTTGAAAGTCAGTATCTTGTTCCCAACGGAATTTCTTACAACTCATACCTTATTCTTGATGAAAAAGTTGCGATAATGGATACGGTTGACAAGAGAAAGACTGACGAATGGCTTGAAAATCTTGACAGAGAGCTTAACGGCAGAACTCCCGATTATCTCGTAATCAGTCACCTTGAACCCGACCACGCATCTAACATCGAGGTCGTTTCTGAAAAATATCCGTCAATGAAACTTGTCGGAAACGCAAAGACTTTCTCAATGCTCCCACAGTTTTTCCCTGATTTTGAGTTTGCTGACAAGACAGTCACAGTCAAGGAAGGTGACGAGCTTGATCTCGGTTCACACAAACTTACTTTCATAATGGCTCCGATGGTTCATTGGCCTGAGGTTATGGTTTCTTATGAAAGCACAGAGAAGATTCTCTTCTCAGCTGACGGTTTCGGTACATTCGGTGCTCTTGATGCTCAGGAAGATGATTGGTCTTGCGAAGCAAGAAGATACTATTTCAATATCTGCGGCAAGTACGGTGTTCAGGTTCAGAATCTTCTCAAAAAGGCTGCAAAGCTTGATATTCAAAAAATCTGTCCTCTTCACGGCCCTGTACTTGACGAAAATCTCGGTTGGTATATCGGTCTTTACGATACATGGAGCAAGTATGAGCCTGAAGATGACGGTGTTTTCATTGCATATTGTTCCGTTCACGGAAATACCGCAAAGGCTGCCGAAAAGCTCTGTGAAATCATCAAGTCAAAGACAGACAAGCCTGTTTCGATTGCTGACCTTTCACGCTCTGACCTTGCGGAAGATATTGAGGACGCTTTCCGTTACAGTCGAATGGTTGTTATCGCACCAAGCTATGACGGTGGTGTGTTCCCGATTATGAACGATTTCCTTCATCACCTCAAAATCAAAAGCTACAAGAACAGAAAAGTTGCTATGGTTGAGAACGGTTCATGGGCTCCGTCTGCTGCAAAGGTAATGAGGGCATATCTTGAAGAGATGAAAAATATTGAGATTTGTCCCACAGTTGTTACAATCCGCTCGGCTATGAAATTGGAAGATATTCCTAAGCTTGAGCAGCTTGCAGACGAGATTCTTGCTTAAAGAAATAATATATTGCCAATAAAAATATCATTTAATACAGAATTGATTATTCAAAAATCTTAAAATTGCCTAATATAATAACGAATTGTGTTCAATTAAGCTGAGCTTGTTATTTTTGTAACAAATAGATAAAAATTTAACTATATATTTTACATTGAATATTTGATTTCGTTGCAAATGCAATTGTTATTTTACCCTTGTTTGTTGTACAATATAAACACAGTTGATGCCCACGGAATAAGCATTGGAACAGATTCGTTTTTAGGTAATTTGTTTTGGAGTTTTGAAATTAGTCGTGAAAAGTTCTTTCTTCTTTTTTCTGTATTCAATGCTTATTTCGTTAATATTTGATATATTCCTTCTATAACCCAATATACCCCGAAAGTGACCGACATTTATTGTCGGTCATTTCACTTTATGGCGAGCCGCCGTTCTCGGTTTGTGTAGATAGTTTAATAAAGAAACAACAAAATTATTCCCGAGCGTATCATTGTAATTGTTTTACAATTATACATCACTAAAATGCTACATTTAGCCTCACATACAGTTTTCGGCTGATTAAAAATATAATCTAATTTCTCACGGCAAAAAAATTGTCAAATTCGGTAATTTTGCCTATAACATATTTTTGCAAAAAGTGGTAAAATATTATTGTAAACATTGATGTTTATCGAATAATTTTAATGAAATGATTTTACGGATGGTGAGAGCGTGTACAGTATTGGTGAGGTTGTTCTTTACGGCGCGAACGGTGTTTGCGAAATTACTGAAATAACAACGAAAAAAATCGGAAAAAATTCTATCGAATACTATGTTTTAAAACCTGTTTGTTCAGATTCTTCAACGCTTTTTGTTCCGACGCACAACGAACAGCTTGTGTCAAAAATGCGTGTTGTTCTGTCTTCGGATGAAATTAAAAGCATTTTGTCTGAGAAAACCGACAATGAAATCTGGATTGACAATAAGGCTGAGCGTTGTGAAAAGATCAAAGAGATTATTTCAGGCGGCGATTGCAAAAAACTTGTTGAGCTCATAAGAAGAATGCACTTCCACAGCAAACTTCAATTGAAAAAGGGAAGACGACTTCACATAACCGATGAGCGGTTTCTTAAAGAGGCTGAAAAAATGGTTTGTGACGAGGTTTCCGTTGTCCTTCATATTGACAGAGGCGAGGTTCTTCCCCTTGTTCTTGCAGGCTGATTTTTAAACTATTTAATTGCATATTTTTAAGGTTACAGAGGTTGACTGAAAACCGTCTTTTGCGGACAGGTTTTCAGAGTCGTTCCTCTGTTTTTTATTTTTGGTAATTCAAAGTTGTTTGTCTATTTACAAAATGTTGCATTTTGTAGTAAAATGTTACTATATTGATTTATGGAGCAATTTGATGAAAAAAACTATTTCTTTTTTACTTTCAACTATGATAATTTTCTCGACCGTTCCGACAGTGAGCTTTACTGCTTCTGCTGCCGAGTCGGAAGAGCATACATATAATAATTTCAAATATAAAATTCTTGACGATAACACAGCTGAAATCTCTGGATATACAGGAAAAGACAGTGTTGTTACCGTTCCCGACAGTATTAATTCCGTGCCTGTTACTTCAATAGGCAGAACGGCATTTTATGCGAGCAAAATTAAAGAGATTACAATTCCGAATACGGTTAAAAATATTAAATGGTGGGCGTTTTACGGCTCTGAAAAGCTTGAAAAGGTTAATTTTAACTTTGGTTTAAAAACTGTCGGTTACGGTGCGTTTATGAACTGTAAAAGCCTTAAATCCGTGAGTATTCCTATGTCTGTAACACAGATTTCAGACGACTCCTTTGCCGTCAGCTGTTCAACGAAAAAGGGCGTGTTTGACAATTACAGCAAGCAGACAATCAGTACACAGCAGTATTCAACCGATTCTTCATTCATTCTTGAGGGCTATTCAGGCACTGCTGCCGAAAAATATTGCGATGACAATTCGCTTGATTTCATTTCTGTCGGCGGCATTACTTACGGGGATGTTGACAACAACGGAACTGTTGACGCGGGTGATGCAGAGCTTGCAAGAGGACTTATGAATGTAAAAAATCCAACAGAAAAACAGCTTACAACTGCCGATGTTGACAATGACGGAGTGATTACCGACAACGATGTGAATTTGATTTTGCAGGCAGTCGGCAATGAGTTTTACAATCAGCTTTTCCCGTGTGCAAAGGCTCTGTATTCTGCCCCCGACTACCTTTCGGGCAGAACAATGTATTGTGACGGCGACAGCGTTGCTTACGGTTCGGGTACGGACACAATGGGAAATTCCACATATTCCTATTGCAACTATGTAGCTGAAAAATATAATATGACAATGTCTAACAAAGCTGCTCCGGGCACAACTCTTGCAATAAGAAAAGATTTTATCGGCACAGACCACAGAAGTATCCTTGAGCGTGTTCGTGAAATGAAGGGCAGTTACGATGTGATTATGCTTGACGGCGGTTTCAACGACCTTTTTAAGAATGTCAAAATGGGAAAAATGACCGACAAGAATAATAAATCAGGAAAATATGATGAATATACAACCGCAGGTGCGTTGGAAAGCATTTGCTATTTTCTTGACGAGAATTATAAAGACTCAATCAAGTTGTTTGTACTCTGCCACGATTGTTCAACAAGAACAAAGCAGTCGCAGTATTGGACATTAATAAAGAATATCCTTGATAAGTGGGATATTCCGTATATCGACCTTTCGGAAGAAACCGAGCTGACCGATGACAATGAAGAAATTACAACGCAGTATTTTAAATACAGTTCATCTAAAAAATCAGGTGACGGAATCCACCCCCTTGCATATGCAAATAAGAAAATATACGGTCCTGCCGTTGCCGAAAAACTGAACGAGGTTGCACAGAGCAGGTCACAGCTTGTTGTGCCGAAAAGCGATATTTCAATGGGACTTTTTGAATCCTACACTCTCGACAGCGAAATTACGGAGCTGAGGGGCAGTATAGGAATAAGCTACTCAAGCAGTAACCCGTCTGTTGCTGTTGTTGATGAAAACGGAAAAATAACAGCTAACGGAATTGGAACGGCCGTTATTACAATCTGTACATCTGACGGTAAGGTAAAGACAGTTAATGTAACGGTAAAGCTCCTTGCTATGGCAGTCAGTCTTGAAAAAAAGAAAATTTCACTTTCAGAGGGTAAGTCGAGTTCGCTGAATCTTTCTGTTGCAGACGGTGAGGCAACCTGTTCGACAACCTATTCGTCAACAGATCCGAGTGTTGCGTCTGTTGATGAAAACAGCGGAAAAATCACAGCCAACAAAACGGGCAAAACCACTGTATCCTGTACCACTGCAAATGGTGTTACGGTAAAGTGCCTTGTTTATGTTACTAAGAGTGTGCAGTCTAAAACGCAGAAAGCGTAAGGTATTTATGAAAAAAATTAAGAAAACCATAAAAATGACCTCATCTGCACTGCTTGCATTATGTATGGTATTTTTAATGTCAGCTTGTGCAAACAGTAACAGTCAGTCTGAACAGTCACAAACGACAGAACAGACAACAGTTCAGCCGACCACTATGTCAGCCGAAGAAATCAATGACCAAAAGCTTGATAAATTCATTTCAAATATGACGCTTGAGGAAAAGGTGGGGCAGATGTTCTATGTTCGTTGTCCCGATGAAGATGCAGTAAAGCAGGTCAGCGAGTATAACATTGGCGGATATATTCTTTTTGGCAGAGATTTTGACGGCAAGACCAGGGATGAAGTTATAAACAATATTCAAAGTTATCAAAATGAGGCGGATATTCCGCTCCTTATCGGTGTTGATGAGGAGGGCGGAACTGTTGTGCGTGTCAGCAGTAATCCAAACCTTCGAGAAACACCATTCCTTTCACCGAAAGATACTTATGCAAATGGTGGCTGGAATGCGATTGAACAAGATGCAGAGGAAAAGGCGGATTTGCTTCTTTCACTTGGAATCAATGTAAATATGGCACCTGTTTGCGATATGACATCTGATGAAAACGGTTTTATGTATGACCGATCATTTAGTTCAGATGTTGATATGGAGGACAGATATGTAAGAACCGTTGTTGAAATAAGCAAAGGTAAAAAACTCGGCACTGTCTTAAAGCATTTTCCCGGTTACGGTAATAACAGTGATACCCACACAGGCATTGCATATGATGACCGTGAATATTCGGAATTTGAAAGCACAGACTTTAAGCCTTTTTATCAGGGCATTGAGTCGGGTGCAGATTGTATTCTTGTTTCACACAATATTGTAAATTGTATGGACAGCGAATATCCTGCGTCACTTTCAAAAAAGGTACACGATATTCTAAGAAATGAATTCAAATTTGACGGCGTGATTATGACCGATGACCTTATTATGGACGCAATCACGGATTTTACGGGAGATGAAGCGGCGGCAGTCACAGCCGCAAAATGCGGTAACGATTTACTTTGTTGTTCATCTGTTGAAACTCAGTATCCCGCAGTTCTTGAGGCTGTTCAGAACGGCGAAATTCCCGAATCTCAGATTGATGCCTCTGTAAAACGAATTCTTAAATGGAAACAAAACCTCGGCATTTTCAATATTGACACCTACCAGTAAAAACAACCGAACCAACGGATACCGTTGCAAGTGAAGAGTGAAAAGTTAATAGTTTAGGTGTGGTCGGGAAGATAGTTTGAATCATTCATATACTATTTTGCCCGAATACACAATTGAGAAAATTCTTATAATAAAACATAAAACTCCCCGAAGATTAGGTTCTTCGGAGAGTTCCTTTTTTAAGTGGATTTGACAGCACAACCTATGAAGAAACCCTCGAAGTTAGCACCTTCGAGGGTTTCGTTTTGTCCAATGGACAACTCATTTCATTTTGCCTACAATTATCGTAGCACACATTTCTGTGCATTTCAAGTATATGCCGAAAAATTATTATTATTCCTGATTAGAATTATTTAACGCTTTTACAAGCAAAGATTCAAAGCTTTTTTCAAAGTTTTCGTCATCTTTTTTCGTACGCTTTTTCGGCCCTTTAATGTGATGTTTGCCCTTTGACATTCTCGCCTTTTTGGCGAGGTGTCTGTCCATAAGCAGACCGCCTATGTTATCGTCCGAGAAAATTTTTCCCGACTGATGAATACAATACGCACCCTTTCCAAGCACAAGTGCCGCAACTCCGTAATCCTGAGTTACCGCAATGTCGCCATTTTTACAAAGATTGACAAGTGCCAAATCGACTGCGTCCGCACCTGCACCTATAACTTTTATCTCACTGTAATCGGACTTGAGAATATGGTTTGTATCGCATAAAAGCACAACGGGAACACCGTGACTCTTTGCAATCCTTTCAACCGATTTTACAACGGGACAGGCGTCTGCATCAACAAGAACAGTTAAGCTGTTCATTATTTTTCCTCAATCTTGATTGAATTGATAACAGGCTGATTTTTCTTTTCAACAGTACCGTTTGAATCTGTAACAGGTGTGTTCTCACAGATTTTATCAACAATATCCATACCCTCGGTAACCTTACCAAATGCGGCATACTGACCGTCAAGGTATGTGCTGTCTGACTGAACAATGAAGAACTGTGAGCTTGCGCTGTCGGGGTCATTTGAACGAGCCATTGAGATAACGCCTCTTGTGTGTGAAAGGTTGTTTTCAACACCGTTCTGTGCAAATTCACCCTTGATTGTCTTATCGCTGCCGCCTGTACCGTTGCCGAGTGGGTCGCCGCCCTGAATCATAAAGCCTGAAATAATTCTGTGGAATGTAAGGCCGTCATAAAAACCGTCTTTTGCAAGGGTTACAAAGTTCTTAACTGTAATCGGGGCAAGATCCTCGTAGAGGTCAACCTTAATTTTGCCGTAATTCTTAACATCAATAATAGCTGTGTAGCTTGACTTGTAGTCGGTTGTGTCTGTGTTTGCTGCGGTTGTTTCTTCGTTTGAAACTGCCAAAGTAGCTTTTGCAGAAGAACTGCTGCTGTCACCGCCGCAACCGCTCATTAAAAAGCAGGTGCAGAGAATAACTGCGGCAACCATAATTGCTGAAATCTTTTTGATTGTTGTCATTTTTAAATTCCTTTCATAAATAAACTTAATTTATTTTAGCATTATTATGTCTGCAAATCAACCTGAATTGACACAAAAATATAAATGTGTTAAAATTTTTTGTATGTGAAATATCGACAAAAGGGGGAAGTGGCTTGAAAAATAACGAGATAACCGAAATAACTCCCAAACGCAGATTGCTTGAACTTAATCTCGGTGAAGTCTGGAAGTACCGTGACCTTGTAATGCTGTTTGTAAAGCGTGATTTTAAAAATTCCTACAAGCAAACCGTGCTCGGTCCGTTGTGGATAATCATAAAGCCGTTCCTTTCAACATTTGTTTTTACCGTAATTTTCGGTATGATTGCGAATATATCAACCGACGGAATGCCTCAGTTTCTGTTTTTTATGGCAGGCAACATTTTGTGGTCGTTTTTTTCAAGTTGTCTTAACGGCAGCTCCTCAACCTTTATCAGCAATGCGAGGTTGTTCGGCAAGGTCTATTTTCCAAGGCTTGTAATGCCGTGTGCAAACATAATCTACAACACAATCGGTTTTCTGATTAACTTTGTAATGTTCTTCATACTCATACTTGTATATATGTTTACGGGTTCAAATGTTCACCCGAATTTATGTGCATTGCTTATGCCTTTGATTTTGCTTTCATCGGCACTTTTAGGCACGGGCTGCGGACTGATTGTTTCGTCTGTTACAACAAAGTACCGTGACCTTGGCGTTCTTGTCTCATTCGGAGTAACCTTGTGGATGTACATAACTCCTGTTGTATATCCCGTTTCTCAGGTTCCGCCGCCATTTCGCTCAATTGCACTTTTAAACCCTGTTGCACCGCTTGTTGAAACATTTCGTTACGGATTTCTCGGCAGCGGAACATTTCCGTGGAAATACCTTATACTGAGTTTTGCAGTTACGGCAATTGTGCTTTTGTTCGGAATAATTGTCTTTAATAAGGTAGAAAAGAATTTTATAGATACGGTCTAATATTATGACAGAAATGAACGAAAACTGTGTAATAAAAATTGAAAATCTTTCAAAAGAATACCGACTCGGCGCAATCGGTTCGGGAACTCTCCGCCATGATTTGCAGAGCTGGTATGCCAAAAAAAGAGGTAAGGAAGACCCTAATCAGAGAATCGGTGCAATGCAGTACACAAAAGGTGACAGCTTTCTTGCTCTTGACGGCGTGAATCTTGAGGTAAACCGTGGTGAACGCATTGGCATTATCGGTGCTAACGGTGCAGGCAAGTCAACGCTTTTAAAAATTCTCTCGAGAATCACCTCCCCAACAGAGGGCAGAGTGCGTTTCAAAGGCAGAATTGCAAGTATGCTTGAAGTCGGCACAGGCTTTCACGCAGAGCTTACAGGCAGAGAAAATATCTACCTCAACGGTGCTATCCTCGGAATGTCAAGAGATGAGGTCACTTCAAAAATCGACAGTATTATCGAATTTTCCGAGTGTGAAAAATTTATTGATACACCCGTAAAGCGTTATTCATCGGGTATGTTCGTAAAGCTTGCATTCTCGGTTGCGGCACATCTTGACGCCGAAATTATGATTATGGACGAGGTGCTTGCAGTCGGTGATATGCGTTTTCAAAAAAAGTGCATTAAGAAAATGCGTGACCTTGCAACCGAAGAGGACAGAACGGTTCTCTATGTTTCTCACAATATGAACACTATCCGTGACCTTTGCGACAGGTGCATTGTCCTTGATCACGGCAAAATTGTCTTTGACGGTGATGTTGAAGAGGCTATAAAAATTTATCTCGGCAGTGCAAATGAAAACTTCCGTGCACTTGAATATGTCGGAAACGAACATAAGTACCATTGTGATAGGAATGACCTTTGTCTGCGATTTGTCAGATATACGGCAAAGGAAGATAATATTTTCTACGATGACGAGCCAGTTTTGCTTGAACTCACGTGGGAGAATAAGGCTGACATTAAAAATCTTTGTCTGCGTGTTGAGGTTAGCGATTACCGAAGATATCCCGTTACTGCATTTGTGGTTGAAAATTTCTATTCGGGCAAAAAAGGCGAAACCTACACGGCAAATTTGAAAATAGATGTATCAAAAATCGTCCGTGGCGGATACTATACACGCTATGTTTTTTACAGCAGAAAAAACGCCGCTGCCCCATTTGAAACGCTCGAAGTTGCAGACGGCTTGACCTTCAGAAGAAGAAAACCCGATAAATATCAAAACACCTGGCAAAAAGCCTGGGGCAGTATTGAAATGAACGATATTGAAGTTGTTTGATTGTAAAATCAAAACGAACAAACCAAAGGAGCAATCCAATGAACAAATTCTGTCAGGAATGCGGAACGGAACTTATCGACAAAGAACTTAAAGGCGAGGGCATTGTGCCGTATTGCACAACTTGCAAACAGTTCAGATTTCCGCTTTATAATGTTGCCGTTAGTATGATTGTCATTAACAAAAAGACCGACAAAATTCTTTTGATTCAGCAGTACGGAAAACCAGTGTATGTGCTTGTTGCCGGTTATGTCAACCGTGGCGAAGAACTTGAGCACGCTGTAATTCGTGAAATCAAGGAAGAAACGGGAATGACAGCCGTTTGTGCAAAATTCAACCGTACAAAGTTCTATGAGCCGTCAAACACGCTGATGTGCAATTTTACGGCATTTGTTGAAGATGACCGTGAACTTCATCCAAACAATGAAATCGACTCATACAAATGGTTTACCCGTGATGAGGCACGGCAGTATATTCTGCAAAACA
>CACXEX010000119.1 GCA_902766775.1 uncultured Ruminococcus sp.
CAGAAATTACGCAATTAATTTTAAGGAGTGAAAAGTCACATGGTCGAGGTTAAAAACCTTACAAAATTTTATGGCAGCATAAAGGCCGTTGATGACATCAGCTTCACCGTTGAAACAGGTGAAGTTCTGGGATTTCTCGGACCTAACGGTGCGGGCAAATCAACAACAATGAATATGATAACAGGCTATCTGTCATCGACAAGCGGAACTGTTACCATTGACGGATGCGAAATTCTTGACGACCCGATGCACGCCAAGGCAAAAATCGGTTATCTTCCGGAAATTCCGCCTCTGTACATTGATATGACGGTCAAAAAATATCTCGAGTTTATGTTTGACCTCAAGAAGGTAAAGTTGCCGAAAAAGGAACACATTGAAGAAGTTATGCGTCTGACAAAAATTACCGAACAGGCTGACAGAATTATTAAGCACCTGTCAAAAGGTTATCGTCAGCGTGTCGGTCTTGCGCAGGCACTTCTCGGTAATCCGCCGGTAATCATTCTTGATGAGCCGACAGTAGGACTTGACCCGAAACAGATTATTGAAATCAGAAAGCTTATCCGTAATCTCGGTAAAAAGCACACTGTTATTTTCTCCTCTCATGTCCTTTCGGAGGTTTCAGAGGTATGTGACAGAATTATTGTGATTTCAAAGGGCAAGATTGTTGCCGACGCAAAGACAAATGAGCTTTCGGCTCAGGTATCCGGCGGTCAAAAACTTTCGCTTGTTGCAGATGGCAGCCCTGCCGATATTGCCGAGGCAATTAAGATGATTCCTGCGGTTAAGCGTGTGACAAAGACAGAAACTAAGGCTGACGGCAGCGGAAAATATATGATTGAATACGAAACATCTTCGGATATCAGAAGAGATGTTTACAATGCTATGGTAAGAATCGGTGCGGTAATTCTTGATATGCAGTCAGGCAACGAAACACTTGAGGATATGTTCCTTAAACTTACTTCAGGCAAATATGACAGCAGAAAGGGAGATATGTAATGGGTGCAATTTTAAAGAGGGAGCTTTCCTCTTACTTCAATTCGGCAATTGCATATGTTGTTCTTGCCGCTTACTTCTTCTTTTCGGGTATATTCTTCTACAATTACTGTATAGTTTACAACTCGGCAAGTTTGAGCTATGTTTACGGCAATATGCTTTTGATTATCCTTTTTATAATCCCGATTATAACAATGAAATCATTTGCGGATGAAAAATATCAGAAAACAGATCAGGCACTTTTCACAGCACCTGTAAGCCTTACAAAGGTTGTCCTCGGCAAGTTCCTCGGTGCATTTGTGCTTTATGCAATCTGCAGTGCTATCTTCCTTCTCTATGCAGTTGTAATTTCGTTCTTTGCAACTCCCGAATGGTCGGTAATTCTCTGCACATTCCTCGGCTTGTTACTTTTCGGTGCGGCTCTTATTGCAATTAATGTGTTTATCTCATCTCTTACAGAGAGCACAATTGTTGCCGCAATCGTAAGTATGGCTGTAAACCTTGTTATCTATATGATGACAAACTTCACAAGTATGATTTCAATTGACTGGATTAAAAATATTATCGAGAAAATTGATTTTGCTACATACTATAATTCATTCAAATACGGTCTGCTCAGCGCAACCGATATCGTATTCTTCCTGAGCGTGGCAGGATTGTTTATATTCTTTACTGTTCGTGTTCTGGAAAAAAGACGCTGGAGCTAAGGAGGTAATATAAATGAGCGAAGAAAACAAAAACTTAAATACTATCTCCGAAGATACTGCGGACAGCAGTGCAGCGGCAGAAACAGCCGATAAAAAGGAAGATATCAAAAACAAAAAGGACAAAAAGCCCAAGAAAGTCAAGGCTAAAAAGGAAAAGGGCAAGTTCAAAAAGTTTATGAAGTCAAGAAAGGCAAGACACGGCACAATTGCAATGGCAATTACAGCGCTTGTAGTTGTTATGGTAATTGTTGTAAACATTATCGTGGGACTTCTCGTTGACCGTTTTCCCGACCTCGAGCTTGACCTCACTTCAAACGGTTCGTTTGCACTTCAGGACGACACAGTCGATTATGTTGCACATCTTGATAAGGATGTAACCGTTAATATCCTTATGGCTAAGGAAACCTTTGAAAGTCAGGGTACATATTTTGTTCAGGCTGAAAAAATGCTTAACAAAATGGCAAGCAAATCAAACGGAAAACTTAAGGTTAAATATGTTGACCTTACTGCAAACCCGTCATTTACTTCTGATTATCCGAATGTTGACTGGCAGTCAAGCTCGTCAAACAACATTGTCCTCGTTGAATCGGGAAAGCAGTATAAGGTGCTTACAATAGCAGATTGCTTTGAATATGACGAGCAGACATACAACTACTACGGTTCATACAACTTTACAGGCACAAAGATTGAGCAGGCTGTCGTTACGGCAATCCTCAATGTTACAACAGATGATAAGGTTGTTGTTGATATGATCAAGGGCAACAACGAGCAGGATTATTCATCACTCAAGACATTGCTTGAAAACAACGCTTATCAGGTAAACGAAGTTTCACTTGCAACAGGTGATTTTGATAAGGACGCCAAGATTGCAATTATGTATGCACCGTCTGTTGACCTTGATGAAAAGATTGTTGAAAAGCTTTCAACATGGCTTTCAAATGACGGCAAATACGGTCGATCACTTGTTTATATTCCGACAGCAGATATGGGCGAGATGCCTAACCTTGACGATTTCCTCAAAGAGTGGGGAATGTCAATTGACAGAGGTTATGTATTTGAAACAAACGAGAGCACACTTGTAAGTTCAAGCTCACCTTATGCGTTTACTGTAACATATGGTGATTACTACACAGATAACCTCAAGAACAGCAAGATTCCGGTTGTTGTTTCGGAGGCACATCCGATTAATATTACCGATGAAAACACTGCACATGCATTGCTCAAAACATCGGATAAGGCGGGTGTATTGCCGATTGATGCCGATAAGGACTGGGACTACAAGGACGCAGTTACAGGTAATGGCGAAAATGTTGCCGCAGAAGGTATTATGACAAACGAGGATAAGGACTCTTCAAGAGTAATTGTGTTCGGTTCATACATTATGTTCAGCGACTCAATTATGCAGTATAACAGCTTTAATAACTCGGCTTACTTTATGAATGTAGTCAACACGATTGCCGATAAAGACGATGTCGGTATTACAATTGAAAGTAAGTCTATTGACAACACAGAACTCGGTGTTACAGATGTTGCAACACAGAACACAATGCTTATTATCTTTGTAATTGTAATTCCGATTGCAATTCTTGTTGCAGGATTTGTTCTCTGGTTACGCAGGAGGAACAGGTAATGAAAAAGAATACCAAAATACTGATTATTGTCTGTGCTGCCGCTGTGATTCTTGTCGGACTTATGTGTCTGCTCATCTTCCTCCCAAAGGGAGATGGCAGCTCAAACGGCTCGGCAACATATGACGAAGGCATAAAGATGAGCACTTCAACCGATAAAGACGGTGTTCATCAGGCAAAAATCGAAACTAACGATAAGGGCGAAATCGACAACAACAGCTACGGCACCCTTATGGACTATATTCCGGCACAGATTTCTAAAATCCACCTCGAAAACAAAAAGGGTACTGTTGACATCAAGTCATACACACCAAAGGATAAAGATGGCAAAACTCAGGCTACTCAGTACACAATCGTAGGTTATGAGGATTTTGACCTTCAGGGTGGTATTGCCGACAATATTGCAAACAATGCCGCAAGCATAGAATTTTCAAAGGTTATGACGCTTGACGGCGGCAAGGACGCCGATTACGGCCTTGATAAGCCGAGAGATACCGTAACTGTTACATACACAGATAAGACAAAGTCAATCATCTATGTAGGTGACGATGCTCCACAGAGTGCAGGTACATACATTAAGTTCGGCAACAGCGGTACGGTTTATCTCGTAAAGACCGATGCAGTTTCTGCATTTGATTATGGTCTTACCGATCTCATCAGCCTTACAATCAATGACGCCGCATCTGACAACGATAACAGTCAGGCATCTTCAATTGAGATTTCAGGCACTAACTTCTCAAGTCCGATTGTTCTCAAACCGAACTCGGACGGCAAGAACTCTGCATCATATGTTATGACAAGCCCTGTTGAGTGCTACGCAAACGAAAATGAAAGCAGCCTTGTTGCAGGCGGCATCAGAGGTCTTTATGCTCTCAGCGTAAAGATGGTTAACCCGTCATCATCTCAGCTCTCAAGCCTCGGACTTTCAAAACCTTATGCAAAGTTAAAAGCTGTTTATCCTGACACAACCGTAAGTCTTATTGCAACAAAGCCCGACAGCGATGGCAATGTATGCCTTATGACTGAGGGCGGAAAGGTTGTATATACAGTTTCATCGGATAAAGTTCCGTGGGTTAAAACAAGCTATGACAGCCTCGTGAATGAATATGTACTCTATCCTAAGATGAGCGCACTTTCAGAGGTGAGCGTTAACGACGGCAAAAAGACCTACACATTCTCTCTCAGTACAACCGAGAAGAAAACAACCGATGATAGCGGAAGTGAGTCAACAACTACTACCACAACCGTAAAGAATGGCAAAACAGAAATTGAGCTTGCTACATTCTCAGGTTTCTATGAAAACCTTGCAATGGTAGAACTGGCTGATACAAAGTCGGACAGCAAGAGCGGCTCACCTGTGCTTTCCGTAACATACAAATATTCATCTGACGGTACAACAGACACAGTAAGCTATTATAAGTCGAACGGTAACCGCTATGTTGCAGTTATCAACGGCAGAGTTGCTGGTCACGCATACCAGTCAAAGATTAATACAGCAATCAAACAGGCTGCAAGCGTAGCCGCAAATAAATCGGAATAATTTTTGACCGAATATAAAATCAGACACCCGAACGGTTTGCTCGGGTGTCTTTTTTTATCTTAGAAATAGTTTTGCGTAAGCATTTGTTCCCAAAAATTAAGTTATAGCAGAAAATTTGACAAGATATTGCAATGTGGTGACAAACATAGTATAATTATGACGATATAGTAGTGGATAATATTAACAATAAGTGGTGAATATAATGAATATGATTTTACATTGTACTATTTGTGACGATAACCCCGTTGCAGCGCAAAGGGCCGGGGATGTCACCGCACAGGTTCTCAAAGACAAAAATATAATGGCTGATATCTCTGTTTATACCGACAGCCGTCAGCTTATGTTTGAACTCGATCCGGGTAGGCGTATTGAACTTATGATTCTTGATATTGAAATGCCGGGTGTGTCAGGACTTGAGATTGCAGAATATGTAAAAAACACAAATCCGAACTGTCGCATA
>CACXEX010000120.1 GCA_902766775.1 uncultured Ruminococcus sp.
AAAGCTTTACCACGCTCTTTTGCTTTTGCGGCATAAGCTTCAAGCAAATCAGGCTTTGTCAGTATTTTTTTAATGCCCTCATAAAGAGCATCCTCATTATTTTCTGTTACGATACCGTACTCGTTGTTTTCGCCTAGTAATTCGGTCATACCCGAACAAAGGGTAGCCACAACAGGCGTACCGACAATGAGTGACTCCGTTACAGATGTACTGAATCCTTCGCTGTGGGATGAACATACATACAAATCACAATTTTTTACATACTTGTACGGATTTGTTCTATAACCAACCATTTGGAATGTATTTTCAACGCCAAGGTTTTGTGCAGCTTTTTTTAAGCTACCTTCTTCTTCACCGATGCCGAACAAATAAACTTTATTTTTCACTCCGTCATAAAGGAGTTTTTTATGTATGTTCAGTAGCCTGTCAAACCCTTTTAACGCAGTAAGTTTTCCGACAGAACATATATTTACACAATCATCGTCAAATTTAATATCATCGACAGGTTCAACGGACTTTTCAAGTATTTTGTCTGTTTCAATTGTGTTATAAAGCACCTGAATAGGTTTTTGGAATTCAAATGTCTTTGAAAAATAATCCATAACCCATTTTGAAACACATACAGTATTGTCAAATTTGTTATAGCATTTCTTTGCCTCTTCAAAATTTCTAAAACCTACTGCACCGATTGCGGGGTTGTCCATTTTGCAGTGAATCCAGCTGACAAGCTTTGTATTTGGGTTAGTGCAACCGCTTACAATTCGTGCGGTAGGACCTTCAAGGTAAGAAACGATTATGTCATAGTTGTCTCTGATAAAATGTTTATACAGTTTTTCAGGAGAAAAAAGTTTCATCACATATGTATTGCCACGAGGCATTCTCTTGAAACCGCCGATATATTTTACATCAGAGTTAAGATACTGTCGATTAACGCCTACATCAAACAAAGTTTGAACTGTTACATCAAATTTTGTTTTATTCATATTATTGGCGAGATTAACCAAAACTTTTTCAGCCCCACCGTGTGCAAGATTAGGTATAAGAAATAAAACTTTTGTCATAATAATCTACTTCACTTCCATTAAACTATCCATTTTCATACGAAAAAATAACGACAATAATAATCCCGGTGGTGTAGCCAAAACTGTAAGCATTTTTCTGGGTGACTCTTTAATATAATGTTTATTTTTTGCTATTATACTGTCGGCAACATAATGTACACAATCTACCAATAATCTTTTATTACAATCAGGATATTGCATACATATCTTTCTCCAGAAGGCAAAGCTCTTTGGGCATTTCATGTACTGCTTATACATAATGTGCGAATTACCGTCTTCCTGGTATTCTACATCGCACACTACTTCATTTAAAACAGCAAGTTTATACTTCTGATCTATCAACTTATATTTATATGCAAGTGCAAGATATTTTTCATTATCAAATACCGGATACTCAGGGACAGAATTAATAATATCAGTACGATAAATAAGTTTCTTATCCCCTGAACCACCTGACGCATAATAACCCGACAATGTGGTTTCTGTCATATCCTTAGGAAAGCCTTTTCCTATAATCTTTCCCGTATTCATATTGGCGTCGAGTGCAATAATACCTGCATAACCCCTGCTTTTAACCTGATTCCATTTGTTTATAATTTTTTCAACAGCGTTCTCAGATAAAGCGTCATCAGAATCTATACAAGTATTGAGTTCGGTATGTATATTTCTATACGCAACATTGTGTGCGGTATGCATACCGCCGTTTTCTTTATATATGTACTGAATTTCAAAGCCGTTATCTTTGGACATCCAGTCTTTTACTAATTCAGCCGTATTATCAGTTGAACCGTCATCAACTATAAGCCACACGAAATCCTTGCATTTTTGGGAACACAAAGATTTATATGTACGACCTATTGTATGTGCCCTATTATAAGCAGGTGTAAATACTGTTAAAGTCTGCATAACTATTATTCCTCAACCGAATTTAAATAAAATTCTTCAAGCTTTACAACATTCTGTTTAACATCAAAACCTGATTTTTTTATATCATCTATCGTGTTTTTTCTAATCGTACCTTGTTTTTCTAAGACAACATCCGCCCACTCATCAATCGGCAAGTTTAAATCTAACGACTCAGCAAGGTCTGTAACTCTGCATTCTGACGGAACACTGTCAGAAATGATACACGGCAATCCTGCAGCCTGCGCTTCAAGTGCTGCAATACCTAATCCTTCGTACAAAGACGGAAACAAAAAGACATCCATTGCCTGTAGTATTCTATTCACATCTCCCCTGTTTCCTAAAAAAAACACGGAATCCGATAAACCAAGATCATCAACTTTTTCTCTTATATTACTCTGTCCGTTACCTGTTCCTACAAGAAGCAGTTTGGAATTACTGTTTTTATCATGTACACTCTTAAAAACATCAATCAAAAACGGATGATTCTTTTGAGGATTAAACCTTCCGACATGTCCGATTACAAAATCAGATTTACTGATTTTCAGTTCGTCACGCACTTGATTTCTTATTTGACAGTCATACCGATATTTTCCAGCGTCAATTGCATTATTTAAGACAGTATATGCATTTCCGCCAAACATCCAATCTCCTGCCTCTTTACCGCAAGAAAAAAGATGCGTAGCGTACTTAGGAATTAAATGTTTTGAAAGAAGCTTAATGGGATACTTTAAATTTTTGTCTTGGCTTTTATTATGCGAATGTGCAATTCTCACCATAACGCCATGTTTTTGTGCAATTTTCAAAGGATATGCACTCATGCAATCCAAATGTGAATGCACAATATCGTACTTATGATTATCAAAGAAGTCATCAAGCGCATTAAAATAAGCCTTAGAAAAGGGATTCAGCATAGGCATATGATAAATATGTCCGCCTAAAGATAATATCTCATCATCATAATCAGCCTTTTCCTGACGATGTACAAGAAAATCAAATTGAATTTTAGTACGGTCTATGTTTCTGTAATAATTCATAATCATAGTTTCAAGACCGCCGCGCCCCATGTATGTTACAATATGTAATATTCTTAAAACATTCAAATTATTAA
>CACXEX010000121.1 GCA_902766775.1 uncultured Ruminococcus sp.
AATCAAAAAGAGATTTCCCGATTGTGCCATAACGCTCTCGCTTGGCGAAAGGTCATTCGAGAGTTATCAAAGACTTTTTGACAGCGGTGCGGACAGGTATCTTCTCCGTCACGAAACTGCCGACAAAGACCACTATGCAAAGTTGCATCCAAACGAAATGTCACTTGAAAACCGTATGCAATGTCTGTATAATTTAAAGAGAATCGGTTATCAGACAGGCGCAGGGTTTATGGTCGGTTCGCCGTTCCAAACTCCCGAAACGCTTGTCAAAGATTTAAAATTCATCGAAAAACTGAGTCCCGAAATGTGCGGAATAGGTCCGTTTGTGCCGCACAAGGACACAAAATTCAAAAACGAAAATCACGGCGATGTAAGCCTTGTGCTTATGTTGCTTTCAATAATAAGACTTTTAAAACCGAACATTCTTTTGCCGGCAACAACCGCTTTAGGCACGGTTGATCCGCTTGGTCGGGAAAAGGGGATTCTTCACGGCGCAAATGTTGTAATGCCAAACCTTTCCCCCGTTAAGCACAGAAAAGATTACTCACTCTATGACAACAAAATTTGTACCGGAGATGAGGCGGCTCAGTGCATAGGATGCCTTGCAGGCAGAATGAAAAAAATCGGCTACGAAATCGTAACCGACCGAGGAGATTATACAGAGGAAATAGTGTGAAAAATCACACTATCATAATTATATTGCCCTCAAAATTTGCCTTTGGCATAATTTTGAGATGGCTGAAATCACCATTTACGCCTGCTCAGGCAACGCAGGTTAATTAGGTGGTTTTTAATAAACTGTTTGTTGCCTGAAAGGCTATGGTGATTATTATGAATAAATACGATAAAAATTCACTCAAGGCGGAGGAATTTATCAATGACGAGGAGATTCTCGACTCCCTAAAATTTGCCGATGAAAATAAAAATAACCTTGAACTTGTCGATAAAATAATCGAAAAAGCAAGGCTCAGAAAAGGTATTAATCACCGTGAGGCAAGCGTTCTTTTAGCTTGTGAAGATAGGGAAAGAATCGAGAAAATCTATGACCTTGCCCGTCAGATTAAGAAGGATTTTTACGGTGACAGAATCGTTATGTTCGCCCCACTCTATCTTTCAAACTACTGCGTAAACGGTTGTGTTTATTGCCCCTATCACGCAACGAACAAGCACATCTGCCGTAAAAAACTTACACATGATGAGGTCAGAAAAGAAGTTATTGCACTTCAGGATATGGGTCACAAGCGCCTTGCGATTGAGGCAGGCGAAGACCCTGTAAACAACCCGATTGAGTACATTCTCGACTGCATAAAGACCATTTATTCGGTCAATCACAAGAATGGTGCAATCAGACGGGTTAATGTGAACATTGCCGCAACAACCGTTGAAAATTATAAAAAGCTCAAGGAAGCCGGAATCGGCACATACATTCTTTTTCAGGAAACCTACAATAAAAAGAGTTACGAACAGCTCCACCCCACAGGCCCTAAGCATAACTATAACTACCACACCGAGGCAATGGACAGAGCCATGCAGGCCGGTATTGATGATGTGGGAATCGGTGTGCTTTTCGGTCTTGAACTCTATCGCTACGAACTTGCGGGACTTCTTATGCACGCAGAACATCTTGAAGCCGTTCACGGTGTCGGTCCGCACACAATCAGCGTTCCCCGAATCAAGGCGGCAGACGATATAAATCCCGATGATTTTGACAACGGAATTGACGATGAAACCTTTGCCAAAATAGTTGCAATCATCAGAATTGCAGTTCCCTACACGGGTATGATTATTTCAACCCGAGAGAGCGAAAGCGTTCGCAAAAAGGTGCTTGAACTCGGCATTTCTCAGATCAGCGGAGGCTCACGCACAAGCGTAGGAGGATATGACGAACCCGAATCGGAAGAAGAAAATTCGGCTCAGTTTGATGTTTCCGACAACCGCAGTCTTGATGAGGTTGTAAGGTGGCTTATGAACCTCGGCTATATTCCGTCATTCTGCACCGCCTGTTACCGTGAGGGCAGAACGGGCGACCGCTTTATGTCGCTTTGCAAGAGCGGTCAGATTCAGAACTGTTGCCACCCCAACGCCCTTATGACGCTTGAAGAATATCTTGTTGATTATGCAAGCGATGATACAAGGAATGTCGGTCAAAAACTCATTGAACAGGAACTCGAAAAAATCCCCAACGAAAAAGTCCGCACCATTGCAAAAGAACATATCTTTGACATAAGAAACAACAATAAAAGAGATTTCAGATTTTGACGGAGGGCGTAATGGGAATGAATGATACACCGT
>CACXEX010000122.1 GCA_902766775.1 uncultured Ruminococcus sp.
CCGAGGCTGTCAGTTTACTGCAAAGAAGTTCAGGAAGCATTTAGATAATCTTAATATGGTTCAGTCATTTTCTGCAAAAGGACATCCATATGACAATGCTGTTATGGAATGTTTTTTCAAATATTTGAAAAAGGAAGGAACAGACAGAAAATCTTATTCTTCTTTTCAAGAATTATCACTTAGTCTTTTTGAGTACATCAATGGTTTTTACAACCCTTTAAGACCTCATTCTCATAACAACGGCTTATCACCTAATCAAGCTGAAAAATATTTTTTTATTTGATTTTCCTGTTTTTCCTGTCCACTTTATTGACTATAGTCCAATTCCTATATGATCTATTATCATAGACAATAAAGCAATTATCTCTATCATGGTAATTCACTTAAAAGTTCTCTGCTAATAAAACATACATTTTCATGAGACACGGTATAACATAAACAAGTCTCGTTATTAAAAAAAGATATATCAATTTGTTCTTCAAGCTCAAAAAACGAACCAAGACTCTTTAAGTAATTTATACAAAAATCATTTATCTTATAAGCATGCAAAGAAACCTTTTTGCTGGACTTTGTCCCTGGCCACTTGTTTACCCATTTATTAAATATACAATAACTGGATAATACTTTTTTGGATTTCGATAAAACATCTTCTGATAAATTCTTTCTGTAATGAGTATTTGGACTCACTAAATTGAAACTAGTGCACTGCTTTTTTAAAACATTCAACAATTCATTGTACAACGGCTTATCTAAATGTATAATTTCATATTCAATATTCATTAATTACATCACTTCCAGTTAAACAAACCAACAATGTGCTTTTGACTGACTATTTTTTTTAATCATTGGGTGATAATGATAATAATTTTTTCCGCCTCCTGAGTGTTTCTGTTTGCTAGATACTGTGCTAATGGGACTTGCAGATTTGCAAGCATCATATGCATATCCTGAACTGATGGCAAAAACGCTATTTCCAGCCTTAAGAACTGATGCAGCAGCGGATTTAGAATTAAGCTTAGGTCCAACATATACATTGCACTAATTATGCGATTTTTCCTTGCTTGCACCGATTTCTGCATCAATCTATTTTGTAAACGGTACATTTTTACATCATCTTAATAGAGCTTTGCACCTGCAGGGATATGGTTATCTACCATGAGGAGGTGGAGCTTTTCTTCGCCTTCTTCTTCGTGAACTGCACTGAGGAGCATACCGCAAGAGTCAATACCCATCATAGCTCTCGGTGGAAGATTTACGATAGCGATAAGAGTCTTTCCAACGAGTTCTTCAGGCTCATAATAAGCGTGAATACCGCTTAAAATAGTTCTGTCTGTACCTGTGCCGTCATCAAGAGTGAACTGTAAAAGTTTCTTTGACTTCTTAACAGCCTCGCAAGCCTTAACCTTTACTGCACGGAGGTCTGACTTTGAGAATGTTTCAAAATCAACATATTCTTCAAACAAAGGCTCAACCTTTACCTTTGAAAAGTCAATCTTTTCTTCAACAACAGCATCCTTAGTTTTCGGAATACCTGACGGCTTCTTGTCGGAGTCAAGGCTCTTCATTGTTGGGAAGAGGAGAACATCACGGATTGCGGCTGAATCTGTAAGGAGCATACACATTCTGTCGATACCAAAGCCGATACCGCCTGTCGGAGGCATACCGATTTCAAGTGCGTTGAGGAAGTCCTCATCGGTTGTGTTAGCCTCATCATCGCCCTGTGCGAGGAGTGCTTCCTGAACCTTGAAACGCTCTCTCTGGTCAATCGGATCGTTAAGCTCGGAATACGCATTAGCCATTTCCCAGCCGTTCATAAAGAACTCGAATCTCTCAACATAATCGGGATTTTCGGGTTTCTTCTTTGTAAGCGGAGAAATCTCAATCGGGTGATCCATAACGAAAGTTGGCTGAATCATATGCTCTTCTGCAAATTCTTCAAAGAAAAGATTGAGAATGTCGCCCTTCTTGTGGCGCTCTTCAAACTCAACACCCTTTTCCTTAGCAATTGCCTTTGCCTCTTCATCGGAATGAATTTCGTTGAAGTCAACGCCTGAATACTTTTTAACAGCGTCAAGCATTGTAATTCTCTCAAACGGCTTGCCAAGATCCATTTCAATGCCGTTATATGTGATTGTTGTTGTGCCGAGAACCTCCTGTGCAACATGGCGATAGAGGTTTTCGGTAAGATCCATCATACCGTTGTAGTCGGTATATGCCTGATAGAGTTCCATAAGAGTAAACTCAGGGTTATGACGGGTGTCAACACCCTCGTTACGGAATACTCTGCCGATTTCGTAAACTTTTTCAAGTCCGCCTACGATAAGTCTTTTGAGGTAGAGTTCAAGAGAAATTCTGAGCTTTAAGTCCTCGTCAAGAGCATTAAAGTGAGTAAGGAACGGACGTGCCGACGCACCGCCTGCATTTGCAACGAGCATTGGAGTTTCAACTTCCATAAAGCCCTGATTGTCAAGGTAACGGCGGATACTGCTGATGATTTTTGAACGCTTTACAAAGGTATCTTTTACCTCGGGGTTCATAATAAGGTCAACATAACGCTGACGGTAACGAAGGTCTGTATTTGTAAGACCGTGATACTTTTCAGGGAGGGGTTTGAGTGATTTAGAAAGGAGCTTAACCTCTTTTGCATGAACAGAAATTTCACCCATCTGTGTTTTGAAAACAAAGCCCTTTACTTCAACGATATCGCCGATATCCCACTTTTTGAGGAAACCGTACTCTTCTTCGCCGAGATCGTCAAATTTTGCAAAAATCTGGATTTTGCCTGAACGATCCCAAAGGTCCATAAACGAAACCTTGCCCTTGCCTCTTTTTGAAAGCAAGCGGCCTGCAACGCATACGTCTTTGTTTTCGTACTCTTCAAAATTATTTTTAATTGTTTCCGTGAGAGTGTCACGGGCACTTGTTGTAATTACAAACGGATCTCTGCCTGCTTCTTTGAGGGCATCAAGCTTTTCATATCTGACCTTGATAACATCGCTTGTGTTAGCCTGCTGTGGCTTCTGACTCATTTCCAATCATTCCTCTCTTTTTCAACATCAATAAATCTGACGGATTGCAAAAGCAGAATCCGTCAGCAAAAATTCAATAGATAAACAAATTACTTTGAGATTTCAAGAATCTTAAAGGCCTTTACACCACCCGGAGTTTCAACCTCGACAACATCGCCAACGCCTCTGTCCATAAGTGCCTTGCCAACAGGTGATTCATCTGAAATTTTGCCCTGTGCGGGATTTGTTTCGTTAGAACCCGAACCAACGATTTTATATGTCATCTGTCTGCCATTGTCAACCATTTCAATTGTAACAACAGAAGTGAGGTGAACCTTATCGTTAGATGTTTCGGACTCGTCAATAATCTGAGCAGTTTTGAGGATAGATTCGATAGTAGCGATTCTTGCCTCCATAATAGCCTGCTCGTTCTTTGCGTCATCATATTCACTGTTCTCGGACAAGTCGCCGTAGGAACGGGCTACCTTGATTTTCTCAGCAATTTCTTTACGCTTGACATTTTGTAATTCTGCAAGTTCCTCTTCAAGATTTTTAAGACCTTCCGCAGTAAGCATTGTTGGTTTAGCTGCCATTTTATATCGTTCCTTTCAGTTAATACCGCACCTGCACA
>CACXEX010000123.1 GCA_902766775.1 uncultured Ruminococcus sp.
ATGAATGAATACATAAATGTTATCAACGAGGAAAGCTCAAAGCTCAATTCCGGCGATTTAGCCGATGTTTCAAATGAGGAGCTTATGGCATATCTCGATAAAGTAAGGAAAAAGAAACAGTAAGCGCAGGAAAGGAAAATGAGTATGGCAGCTACACCTGATAAGAAAACAGTCGTAAGAGAACTTATGGAACTCGGTAAGCAGAAAGGTCAGCTTACCAACCAAGAGATTCTTGATGCAATCGGTGAAATTGACTTTGACCCCGAACAGCTTGAAAAACTTTATGATTCCCTTGCACAGCTTGGCATCGAAATTGTAGAGGATTCAGGTGATATCAAAATTGATGATATTGACCTCGGCTTTGATGAAAACAAAGATGGCGATTCACACGCACACGCAGCAGAAACAGGCAGCGTTTCCGTTGATGACCCCGTAAAAGTTTATCTTAAAGAAATCGGACGAGTTCCGCTTCTTTCTTCTGATGAAGAAATCAAGCTTGCTATCAGAATTGCCGACGGCGATGTTGCCGCAAAGCAGCGCCTTTCAGAGGCTAACCTTCGTCTTGTTGTTTCAATTGCAAAGCGTTATCTCGGCAGAGGTATGCAGTTCCTCGACCTTATTCAGGAGGGTAACCTCGGTCTTATCAAAGCCGTAGAAAAGTTTGACTATACAAAGGGATTTAAGTTCTCAACATATGCAACATGGTGGATCAGACAGGCCATTACCCGTGCAATTGCCGACCAGGCTCGTACAATCCGTATTCCTGTTCATATGGTTGAAACTATCAACAAAGTTAAAAAAGTTCAGAGCCAGCTCCTTCACCAGAACGGTCACGAGCCGTCAGCCGATGAAATTGCCGCTGAAATTGATATGCCTGTTGATAAGGTTCGTGAAATTATGCGTGTTGCTCAGGAACCTGTTTCGCTTGAAACTCCTATCGGTGAAGAGGAAGACAGCCACCTCGGTGACTTTATTCCGGATAACGATGCTCCCGCACCTGCCGATGCCGCATCACACACAATGCTCCGTGAACAGCTTTCAGACGTTCTTTCAACACTCACTCCCCGTGAGGCAAAGGTTTTAAAGCTCCGTTTCGGCCTTGAAGACGGCAGAAGCAGAACTCTTGAAGAAGTCGGCAAGGAGTTCAATGTAACCCGTGAGCGTATCCGTCAGATTGAGGCAAAGGCTCTCCGTAAGCTCCGTCATCCTTCAAGAAGCAGAAAGCTTAAGGATTATCTTGATTATTAATTAAACGCTTATGATTACTTTCGATGAATGTGGTGCAATGCTTGATGAAATTGCAGATTCAATGCCCTATGAACTTTACAGAGATCTGAACGGAGGAATTTCACTTCTCCCCGAAACAAAGGTTCATCCAAAAGCTCTTAACAACGATTTGTTTATTTTGGGTGAGTACATACGCAATTCCTTAGGCAATGCAATAGTGTTTTATTACGGGTCAATCGACAGGGTTTACGGCTCTCTTGATAAAGAGGAATACCGCAAAAAACTTGTTGGAATTCTTCATCATGAACTTCGTCATCATAACGAGTATCTTGCAGGTTGCGATGACCTTGGCATCTATGACAAGAATCAGATTGACGATTACCTGATAAAGCACGGAAAATGATCAAATAAAATTAACAAAGGACAGCTTTTTAAAACGAAAGCTGTCCTTTTTGTCATCTTACCTTTATAATTTGACCCGGATAAATTATATTCGGATTAGCAAGTCCGTTGAGTCGTGCAAGATTGTCAACGGTTGTTCCGTGCATCTGTGCAATTACCCACAGCGTATCACCCGGACGGGTAACATGATACTGTGTTTCCGCACTGCCTGCCGGAACTGTAAGAACCTGACCGACAAAAATAGCGTCGGGAGTTTGAATGTTATTATATTTTAATATGTCATTTACCGTTGTCTGGAAGAACTGTGCAATACCAAAAAGCGTGTTGCCCGGACGAACGGTGTACTGAACCATTTCCATATCTGTCCTCCTTGGTTTTCATAGTAACAATATATGCCCACGGCAAAAATCCGTTACTCCTGCATAAAATAAACTGTGTATGGAAAAATAACCTTGGAGTTAACACTTCCTTTGCATAATTGCAATCTGTTTCAAGGTAAAGCAGAGTGTTGCTCAGATTTAAATATCCGAAAACAGTTTTTGTTTCAAATTTTTAATACGAGAGGGCATATAAATGGAAATAAAAATAGACACAATAATCGGCAGAGAAATAATTGATTCACGAGGTAATCCGACAGTTGAGGCAGAAGTTGGACTTTCTGACGGAACTTTTGCCAAAGCATCTGTACCGTCAGGTGCGTCAACGGGCGAATTTGAGGCGGTTGAACTCCGTGATGGCGACAAGCGTTACAATGGAAAAGGTGTTCAGAGAGCGGTTGAAAATATCAACAGTATAATTTCGCCGAATCTTTGTTGTGATTCACCGTTTGACCAGTGTGAAATCGACAGCAAAATGATTGAACTTGACGGAACGGAAAATAAGGATTTGCTCGGTGCAAACGCAATTCTTGCAGTTTCACTCGCCTGTGCAAAAGCAGCGGCAAAGCATTTAAGATTGCCTTTATTCCGCTACATCGGAGGAACATATGCGGTCAGAATGCCTGTTCCGATGATGAATATACTCAATGGCGGTGCCCATGCGTCAAATAACATAGATATTCAGGAATTTATGATTATGCCTGTCGGTGCAAAGTGCTTTTCCGAAGGATTGATGCAGTGCTGTGAAATCTACCACACACTTGGCAAAATTCTTAAAGAGAATAATATGTCAACAGGTGTAGGTGATGAGGGCGGTTATGCACCAAGTTTGAAAAGTGACGAAGATGCTATTGAGTATATAATTAAGGCGATTGAAAAATCGGGCTACAATACCGATGAAATCAAAATTGCACTTGATGCCGCATCGTCCGAATGGTACTCCGGCGGAAAGTATAACCTTCCAAAGAGGGGAGATTCGCTTTCAAGTGATGAAGTTGTAAAATATTTTGAAAAACTTTGCAGTGATTACCCGATTATTTCGCTTGAAGATCCGCTTTCCGAGCACGACTGGGAAGGCTGGCAGAATATCACTTCTAAAATCGGAAACAAGGTTCAGCTTGTGGGCGATGATTTGTTTGTTACCAACACGAAAAGGCTTAAAAAGGGTATAGAACTCGGAGCAGGCAACGCGATTCTGATTAAAATTAATCAGATAGGAACTCTTACAGAAACACTTGATGCAATTGACACTGCCCACAAGGCAGGTTATCGCACAATTATCTCCCACCGAAGCGGTGAAACAGAGGACACAACAATCGCCGACATTGCGGTTGCCGTAAATTCGGGTCAGATAAAGACAGGTGCACCGTGCAGAACCGACAGAGTTGCAAAGTACAACAGACTTCTGAGAATAGAAAGTGCAATAGTCAATACTTCAACCTACGGATTATAAATTTATTTTCCCCGACTGCTGTCGGGGAATACTTTTTTATGGCAAAATTTTATGACTTGACCAAAAATAATTATAAAATTACGATTAACGACAATTTTTATTTGCTTGATAATAAATAAAAAAATAACATTTAAAATTTCAGCATATTGCACATATTTAACATAGAAAATTCTACAACAATAAAACCTTTATCGGTTGCTATATTCTTAATCGGAATTAAAATATATTGTTTTATATGATAAAATGAATTAATGAAATGCTAACATTGGAATTCGTATGGACTATTGTAAAACAGTGCTGATTGTGACCTTTGTTTTGCTCATATCCGAATAAGTCAGGAGGCATTTTTGATTGTTTTTAAAAAAAGTATTGGCAGGAGTAATGACAGCTATGATGATTACAGGAATGTGTGCGGCTGATGTTTCGGCAGCGGAAAAGAATACTACAACAGATTATCAGGCATATGCCGCAAATCTGGACAGAACCACATATTCGGGTGATGATTTGGGTGCAACTTACTCAAAAAAAGCGACTACCTTCAAGGTATGGTCGCCTAATGCGGCGTCTGTTCGTGTAAATGTTTTTGAGCACGGCAGTGATAATGAGGGAGATGCAGGTTCTATAATGTCAAGGGCCATGACGCTCGACAAAGCAACGGGTGTTTGGTCAGTTACAATTAACGGTGACTTGCTTAACAAATATTATACATATTCCGTAACTCACGGAAAAACCACCAAGGAAACAGCAGATGTCTATGCTAAGGCCTGCGGTGTGAACGGTCAGCGTTCGATGGTTGTTGACCTTAATTCCACTAATCCCGAGGGTTGGGAAAATGACAAGCACGTGCTTGTTCAGAACCAGACAGATGCGTCTGTTTGGGAAATCTCGGTTGCAGATTTTTCTTCGTCTGCATCAAGCGGTGTCAGCGAGGAAAATCGAGGCAAATACCTTGCCTTTACCGAAAACGGTACAACAGTCAACGGCGTTCAGGGTGCGTCTTCAACCTGCGTTGACTACCTTAAAAAGCTCGGTGTAAAGTATGTGCAGATTATGCCGTTCTATGATTTCGGTTCTGTTGACGAAAGCAAAAATATTACGGATCAGTACAACTGGGGTTATGATCCCGTCAACTATAACTGTCCTGAGGGTTCATATTCTTCAAACCCTAAAAAGGGCGAGGTACGAATCAAGGAATGTAAGCAGATGATTCAGGCACTTCATAACGCAGGAATCGGTGTAATTATGGATGTTGTCTATAACCACACCTACACTCCCGATTCGTGGTTCCAGAGAACGGTTCCAAACTACTATTACAGAATGAACAGTGACGGAACTTTCTCAAACGGTTCAGGCTGTTCAAACGATACAGCAAGTGAACATCTTATGTTCAGAAAATATATGATTGATTCTGTTACATATTGGGCAAGCGAATACCACATTGACGGTTTCCGCTTTGACCTTATGGGACTTCACGATGTAACCACTATGAATTCAATCCGTACCGCTCTCGACAATCTTTATGCAGACGGCAGCGGTAAGCAGATTCTTATGTATGGTGAAGCGTGGGATATGCCAACAAATTCTGACGAAGGCACAGTGATGGCAAGTCAGAAAAATCTCAAGCAGATGAGCGACCGTATAGGTGCTTTTGACGATACAATCCGTGATGCAATCAAGGGAAGCACAGGCGGTACAGACGGAGCTTTTGTTCAGACAGGTTCACGCAGAGCTAACCTCAAAACAGGTATTGCAGGTCAGAGTGACACATCAACCGGTTGGGCCAATGTTCCTTCTCAGTGTGTAACCTATGCATCGTGTCACGATAATCTTTGTCTTTACGACAAGCTTGTCGGCTCTGTTTACGGTACGGACAGCGATTACCGCAAGAGATACGAGGACCTCGTTGCAATGAACAAGCTTTCAGCGGCTATCGTTATGACATCACAGGGTATCCCGTTCTCACTCGGCGGTGAAGAATTCTGCCGCAGTAAAGACGGTGACGAAAACAGCTATGCATCAAGCAGAAAAGAAAATATGCTTGATTGGGAAAATGTAGATATTTACTCCGATGTAATTGAATATTACAGAGGTCTTTATAAAATCCGTGACGCTTTTGCGGCATTCTCCGATTCTACTGCTACGACAGCCAACAGCCTTACATATCTTTCAGATGTTCCGAAGGGTGTTACAGGCTACACAATCAATAATACAGAGAGCGGAAAATGGAGTCAGATGTGCGTAATATTCAACGGCTCTGATTCTGCACAGAATGTAAACGCAAAAGGCGACTGGGTTGTTCTTGCAGACAACAAAACAGCCGGACTTCGCAACATCAAAAATGTTACAGACAGCGTAAAAGTTGAGGCCCATTCTGCTGTTATTATGGTTGATACAAAGAGCTACGATTCGGCAGGTATTATGGACGATGAGGGTGCTGTTGTAATTGATTATTATGATAACAAAACCGAGAAACTTATCAAGTCACAGACACTTACAGGTGAACTCGGTACAAGCTATGATATAACAAATCTTGCGTCAACGCTTAGCTATGATGTTAAGAAAACCGACGGCGAAATCAAGGGCGTATTTACCGACCAGGTAGGTCACGCAAAGGTTTATGTTGAAGAATATGACGGTGAGATGTCAACGGTTACCGTTAAATTTGTTGACGAAACGAATAATACGGAGCTTGAGGATTCATACCTTGTACGCAACAGAAAGGGCGAGCAGTACTACACTCCCGACCTTCCGTCAATCAAGAACTACAAGCTTGTTCTTGATGACCTTCCTACAAACGGAGCGGGCAAACTTGATTCTGCAAGCAAGACTGTTACATACAAATATACCCGTGTAACGGATGACGAGGATAAGACAGTTTGCAGAGTAAATGCCATTTATATGGATGATTCCGGAAAAATTCTTGATACAAAGACAATTACCGGTGTGACAGGACAGGCGTATTCACTTCAGCAGAATGAATACGAAGACAAGCAGCTTGTGAGCGTTCCCGATAAGGCAAACGGAACCTTTAAGTCGGGCGAAATCAATGTTGTTTTCAGCTATTCATCAACGCCCGACCCTCTCAAACAGATGTTGCCGTTTGTTTATGTGGGCACCGGACTTATCGTTGCACTTTGTGCGGCGTCGGTAGTTTACTCTTCGGTTAAACGCAAAAAACGCCTTATGGCAGATCTTGACATTGAAGAGGATTAATAAGAGGTAGTTATTTCCGTCAGAGGCGGAATAGATTATAAAAATAACTAAGGAGGATATATCTATGAGAACTACGAAGAAGATTGTTTCTGCAGTTCTTGCCGTGTGCATGCTTGCATCAACAGCAGTTGTTTCAAGCTTTGCAGCAACAACCGATGATAGTTCAGCGGTTTCGAGCGACTACGCAAGAGACAATTCTTACACAAAAGCTGCTGAAGATATTGACGCTGAGTATGCTTACTCAGGCGACGATCTTGGTGTTACTTACACAAAAGAAGCAACAACATTCAAGGTTTGGTCACCAACAGCAACTGATGTAAAGGTTAATATCTATGCAACAGGTTCGGATGACGAGCCAGGTGCACATGACATCGGCACATACACACTTGAAAAAATGCTCGTTGACGGTGAGTGGAACGGTGTTTGGACACTCACACTCGTTGGCGAATGGAAGAATTTGTACTACACATATTCAATCACAACAACAGACACAACACACATTGGTTCAGACGTAACAAAGACTTATGAAACACAGGATGTATATTCAAGAGCAGTTGGCGTAAACGGCAAGCGCTCAATGATTGTTGACCTTGATGATACAGATCCTGACGGTTGGTCAAGCGATAACCATGTTCTTCTTGACAAATCAACACAGTCTTCAGTATGGGAACTCCATATCAAAGACTTCTCTTATGACAAGGCTTCAGGCGTAAGCGAAGCTAACAGAGGTAAGTACCTTGCTTTCACAGAAAACGGTACAACTCTTAACGGCGAGGGCAAGGTTTCAACATGTATTGATTACCTTAAAGAACTCGGCGTAACAACAGTTCAGCTCAACCCATTCTATGACTTCCAGTCAGTAAATGAGGCAGGTTCTGATTCACAGTTTAACTGGGGTTATGACCCACAGAACTACAATGTTCCTGAAGGTTCATATTCTTCAAACCCATATGACGGTAATGTAAGAATCAAAGAATGTAAAGAAATGATTAAGGCTCTCCACGATGCCGGCATTTCTGTTGTAATGGATGTTGTTTACAACCATACATATTCAACTGATTCATGCTTCCAGCACACAGTTCCGAACTACTATTACAGAATGACAACAACAGGTAAGTTCTCTAATGGTTCAGGTTGCGGTAACGAAGGTGCAACAGAGCGTGCAATGTACAGACAGTACGTTATCGACTCACTTAAGTATTGGGTAAATGAATATCATGTTGACGGCTTCCGTTTTGACCTTATGGGTATTATGGATGTTGAAACAATGAATATGGCAAGAGAAGCTCTCGACCAGATCGACCCACGAATCACAATGTGGGGCGAAGGTTGGGCAGGCGGTGACTCCTACCACCCAACAAACACATGCTCAGGCACAAAGTTCTATCCTGCTACACAGGCTAACGCAGCAAGACTTAGCGACAGAATCGCTATCTTCAACGACGGTATCCGTGACGGCGTAAAGGGTAGTGCAATGGGCATCAACAACACAGGTTTCGTACAGGGCGCAAAAACATCTGCAAAAGATGTAAGCTACGGTGTTCGTGCTAACAGCTCCGGTACAAACAAGTGGAAGGCACAGGCTCCTTCACAGTGTGTAACATATGATTCATGTCACGATAACGCAACACTTTATGATCAGATTCTTGCATCAACAGGTCTTGCAAGCTTTGGCGAAAGAAATTCAGAAGCTATCAAGATGAACAAACTTGCAAGTGCTATCATCTACACATCACAGGGTATTTCATTCACACTTGCCGGTGAAGAAATGGCTCGTTCTAAAGACGGTGACACAAACAGTTACAAGTCAGATCCTGAAATTAATATGATTAAGTGGCAGAATGTTGTTGACTATGCTGACGTAGTTTCTTACTATGAAGGTATGATGCAGATTAAGTCATCATTCTCACCGCTCACAGCTATGGATACATCATATGCTGATAAGTACACATTTACAAACAAAGTTTCTGCACCTACAAACCAGATTTCATTCACAATTCAGAATGACGTTGAAGGTGAATGGAACAAGATGGCTGTAATCTACAACAACGCAAGCACAGCCGCAGACGTAACTCTTGCAGATAAGTCTGTAACAGATTGGGTTGTTATCGCTAACGGCGAATCAGCAGGTCTTGATTCACTTGGTGAAGTAACAGGTTCAACATTCACTGTTCCTGCTCGTTCAGCTATCGTAGCTGTTGACAAGGAAGGTTACGAATCAGCAGGTATCCATTCTTCAAACGGTAAGGTTAAGGTTAACTATGTTTATGAGTCAACAGGCGAAAAGCTTGAGGATTCAGTAGTTCTTCAGGGACCTGTTGGTTCAGGTTATGTAACAGTTCCAAGTGCAGGTGTTCCTGATACATACCTCGTAAGCCGTATTGAAGGCAATGCTGAGGGTAAGTTTGATTCTTCTACACAGGAAGTAACATACTACTACACAGACTATGTACCGGATTCAATCAAGAACGCTGACTTCAACGGTGACGGTGTTGTTAACGTAATGGACGCTACACTTCTTCAGAAGTACATCGTAAATCTTGAGACTCCGACAGCTGACGCATCAGCTCTTGACCTTAACTATGATGGTGTATTCGATATTGAAGATGTAACAATGCTTATGAAGTCTATTGTAGGTCTTCCTGTTTCTTCAGGTAAGGTAACAGTAAACTACTACTACACAGACGCTAAGGGTGAGCAGAAGAAACTTACTGACTCAATCGTATTCTCAGGCAGAGCAGGCAGCTCATACGAGTCAAAGGCATTCAAGGTTGTTGGCTACAAAGTTGATCCTGACAGAATGCCGGCAAAGGCTTCAGGTCTTATTCCTTACGGTGAGGCTGAGGTTAACTACTACTACATTGCTTCAAGCCTTGAAATCACACTTCACGCTAAGCACAATGGTTCACTCACATGGACACCATACCTCTGGACATGGGGTTCAAACCTTAAGGGCGCAGATTCAGGCAACTTCCAGACAACATGGCCTGGTGATCCTATGACTGCAGGTGAGAATGGCTGGTTTGATTATAGCTTCACATACAAGGGAGCAGGTACTTACAATGTAATCGTATCTGATAATGCTACTAACCAGACAATCGACTACAAGGGCTTTGTAGATAACGAAATGTGGATTGTAATTGATGACTCTGCTGTTATGGGCGGTACATACCTTACATTCTACACAGATAACCCTGATACTAACCCTGATGCTCCTATCGCTGAGCAGGTTAAACTCGGTTAATCTGAAACCCACAAACACATATTGCAAAAAGAGGGCTGACCTTAATTGGTCAGCCCTTTTAATCTGAATTATATCAAAATATTATTCTATAACAGAAAAAATCCCCGACGGTCAATTAAAACTGTCGGGGATTAATTGGTTTATCAGTTGTTGTTCATTCTGTAACAGAGAGTCATAAGACTGTCGCTGAGATGAACATTTTCTACCAAAGTATCGTTGTAACGAGCATTAATATCGTAATGACTGAAATTCCAGTAATTCTTGATTCCGTGTGAATAAAGCTTGTCAAGAACATTCTCAACACAAACACGGGGGATACACAAAAACGCTGTATCAATGTGATTCTTATTGCAGAAATCATCAAGTTCGGTTTCGTTTTTAACCGTGATTCCGTTGATTTTTGTGCCAACTTTCTGTTCGTTGTTATCAAAGCAGGCAATGAGCTCAAAACCGAGTTTTTCAAAATTCATATGCATTGCCACTGCTTTACCAAGATTACCCGCACCTATAAGGATTGCCTTGTAATCATTGTTAAGTCCCAGAATATTCTTGATTTCCTCTTTCAGCTGACTGACGCTGTAACCGTAGCCCTGCTGACCAAATCCGCCAAAACAGTTAAGATCCTGTCTTACCTGTGATGCCGTCACATTCATAATCTGCGCAAGCTTTGTTGAAGAAATTTTGTCAATGTTCTGGTCATTCAGTTCTGATAAAAAGCGGTAATATCTTGGCAAGCGCCTGATAACCGACATTGAAATACTGTCACTCTTAGACATTACTCACTATGCTCCTTTAATCTTAATATCAGAGAGATGCAACAAGGCGTTCATTGATAGCCTTGAGGAAATCTTCTGTGTTTACTTTCTTTTTGTTCTCAAGTGTTGAAATAGCGTAGAGGTCGCCTGTCATAACGCCGTCCTCAATTGTCTTGATTGTTGCGGCCTCAAGCTTGTCTGCAAACTTCATAAGATCGTCAAGACCGTCAAGTTCGCCTCTCTTGCGGAGAGCACCCGTCCATGCAAACAATGTTGCAACAGAGTTAGTTGAAGTTTCTTCGCCCTTGAGATACTTGTAGTAGTGGCGCTGAACTGTGCCGTGAGCAGCCTCGTACTCATAAATGCCATCTGGAGAAACAAGTACGCTTGTCATCATAGCAAGTGAACCGAATGCAGTTGCAATCATATCACTCATAACATCGCCGTCATAGTTCTTACAAGCCCACATATAACCGCCTTCACTTCTGATAACTCTTGCAACAGCGTCATCAATAAGTGTGTAGAAGTATGTAATACCTGCTTTTTCAAACTTCTCTTTATACTCATTTTCAAAGATTTCGTTAAAGATATCCTTGAATCTGTGGTCGTAAATCTTGCTGATTGTATCCTTTGTAGCAAACCAAACATCAAGCTTCTGATCAAGTGCATAGTTAAAGCATGAACGGGCAAATGATGCGATACTCTTGTCAATGTTGTGCATACCCTGAATGATACCGTCACTCTTGAAATCGAAGATTGTGCTTCTCTCTTCAGTGCCGTCAGGCTTAGTAACACAAAGCTCTGCCTTGCTTCCTGCTTCAACTCTCATCTCTGTGTTCTTATAAACATCGCCGTATGCGTGACGAGCAATGCAGATTGGCTTTTTCCATGTTGGAATGTAGGGAACGATACCCTTAACAAGGATCGGGCTTCTGAATACTGTACCGTCAAGGATAGCACGGATTGTACCGTTAGGTGACTTCCACATACTCTTGAGGTTGTACTCGGTCATTCTTGCAGCATTAGGTGTAATTGTGGCACACTTAACTGCAACACCGTACTTCTTTGTTGCGTTAGCACTGTCAACAGTAACCTGATCGTCGGTTTCGTTTCTGTGCTCAAGACCGAGGTCATAGTACTCTGTCTTAAGGTCAACATAATGTGTGATGAGAATATCTTTAATTTCTTTCCAGATGACTCTTGTCATCTCGTCGCCGTCCATCTCTACGAGAGGAGTGACCATTTTAATTTTTTCCATATTAGCTGTTCTCCTTTGTGTAGTCAAGCAGACCGCCTGCAATAATAATGTTTCTTGTTCTGTCAGAAAGATCACAGTCAGCAACGATTGTATCGCCTGTTGTCTTGTTTACAACAGTAACCTGCTTGCCGTTTGCAATTTCATCTTTAACATTCGGGAGTTCAAGCATATCGCCGAGTTTAATCTTATCGTAGTCTTCTGCGTTTACAAATGTAAGCGGAAGAATACCTGCATTGATAAGATTGCTCTTGTGAATTCTTGCAAAGCTCTTTACGAGTACTGCCTTAACGCCGAGGAAGAGGGGAGCGAGAGCCGCATGCTCACGGGATGAACCCTGACCGTAGTTTTCGCCACCGACAATAATGCTCTTGCCGAGTGCCTTTGCACGGGCTGGGAATTCCTTGTCGCATACTGTAAAGCAATGCTCGGAAATTTTCGGAATATTTGAACGGAGCGGAAGAATCTTTGCACCGGCAGGCATAATGTGGTCGGTTGTAATGTTGTCGCCAACCTTGAGTGAACATGATGCCTCAATAGAGTCTGTGAGCGGATGAGTTTCGGGATAGCTCTTGATGTTTGGACCACGGAGGATCTCTACGCTGTCCATTTCTTCAACAGGAGCTGGATCAATAACCATATTGTCATTGATAAGGAATTTTTCGGGCATTTCAATATCAGCAGCCGCACCGAGACATCTCGGATCTGTGAATACGCCGTTGATTGCTGAAACTGCGGCAGTTTCGGGAGATACAAGGTAAATCTGACCGTCTGCTGTACCGCTTCTGCCTTCAAAGTTACGGTTGAATGTTCTAAGTGAGATACCGCCGCTGTTAGGTGACTGTCCCATACCGATACACGGACCGCAAGCACTTTCAAGAATTCTTGCACCTGCCGCAATCATATCACCGAGCGCACCGTTGAGAGCGAGCATATTGAATACCTGCTTTGAACCCGGAGCAATTGCAAGGGATACATTGTCTGCAACCTTTTTGCCTTTGAGAATGTAAGCAACTCTCATAAGGTCGAGATAGCTTGAGTTTGTACATGAACCGATACATACCTGATCAATCTTCTTGCCTTCAAGTTCTTTGATTGGCTTAACATTATCAGGTGAGTGCGGACAAGCTGCAAGTGGTTCAAGCTCTGAAAGGTTGATTTCGATAACTTCGTCATAAACAGCATCGTCATCTGCCTTGAGTTCTGTATAATCTTCCTCACGACCCTGAGCCTTGAGGAACTGTCTTGTTGTTTCATCTGCTGGGAACACAGAAGTTGTAGCACCGAGTTCTGCACCCATATTTGTGATTGTTGCTCTTTCGGGAACTGTAAGTGTTGCAACACCTTCGCCGCCGTACTCAACAATTTTGCCAACGCCGCCCTTAACGCTCATAACACGAAGAACTGCGAGAATAATATCTTTTGCAGAAACCCATGGGCTGAGTTTGCCTGTAAGATTAACTCTTACCATTTTTGGCATAGTAATATAGTATGCGCCGCCGCCCATTGCAACAGCAACATCAAGACCGCCTGCACCGATTGCAAGCATACCGATACCGCCGCCTGTCGGAGTGTGGCTGTCAGATCCGATTAAAGTCTTGCCGGGTTTGCCGAATCTTTCAAGGTGTACCTGATGACAAATGCCGTTGCCGGGTCTTGAAAAATAGATACCGTGCTTTTTACAAACAGACTGAATGAATCTGTGGTCATCGGCGTTCTCAAAACCTGTCTGAAGTGTGTTGTGGTCAATGTAAGCAACGCTTTTTTCTGTTTTTACTCTCGGAATGCCCATAGCCTCATATTCGATATAAGCCATAGTACCTGTTGCGTCCTGAGTAAGAGTCTGGTCGATTTTAAGACCGATATCACTGCCAACGGTCATTTCTCCGCAGACAAGATGATTCTTGATGATTTTCTGCGCAATCGTGTAGCCCATAATATTACCTCCTAAAAATTAATGCCTATCATAATTCAGTCCTGCAAAAAAATGCAAAACACTATGTTAATTATATAACAATCTTGAGATATTGTAAAGAAAAAATCGCACGAAATGAGCAAAAATCGTTATTTTTTCACTAAAAATTATTTTTTGCAGTTTTCTATCGGAAAAATGTTCAAAAAGTGTCGGATATTAGCATAAAAGGTGATGAAAAATATAAATTGAATTTTGTATATTGTAGTGTTATAATAAAAACCGTATGCAATAAGATTTAAGTGATTTTAGCAAAACGAGGTATTTTTATGGATGTAAGAGAGAATTTAAGAAATATTGCAATCATCGCCCATGTTGACCACGGTAAAACTACTTTGGTTGACCAGCTTTTAAAGCAGAGCGGTGTTTTCAGAGCAAATGAAAATGTAGAAGAAAGAGTAATGGACTCTAACGATCTTGAGCGTGAAAGAGGTATTACAATTCTTTCAAAGCCGACAGCCGTAATGTACAACGGCATCAAAATCAACATTGTTGACACCCCCGGCCATGCCGATTTCGGCGGTGAGGTTGAGCGTATTCTTCAGATGGTTGACGGCGTTGTATTGCTTGTTGACGCATTTGAGGGTTGTATGCCGCAGACAAGATTTGTTCTTAAAAAGGCACTCGGCCTTGGCAAAAAGCCGCTTGTTGTTCTTAATAAAATCGACCGCCCCGGTGCAAGACCCGAGGAGGTTGTTGACGAGGTTCTTGACCTCTTTATCGAACTCGGTGCCGATGAAGATCAGCTTGAGTTCCCTGTAATCTACGCATCAGCCCGTGACGGCTATGCGTCTGAGGATTATCACGAACCAGGTACAGATATGAAACCGCTCTTTGACGCGATCATCAGAGAAATCCCTGCTCCACAGGGTGACTTTGACGGTGGACTTCAGCTCCTTATCTCAAACATTGACTCGGATAAGTTTGTTGGCAGAATCGGTGTAGGCCGTGTTGAAAGAGGTACTGCAAAGAACGGACAGGCTGCTGTTCTCTGCCACACAGACGGTACAACACAGAATGTAAGAATTGCAAAGCTCTATCAGTTTGAGGGTCTTAAGAGAGTTGAATGTGACACTGCAACAGTTGGTGACATCGTTTGTGTAAGCGGCGTTCAGGACATTAACATCGGTGAAACAATCTGTTCAACAGATTGCGTTGAACCGCTCCCGTTCGTAAAGATTGACGAGCCTACCGTTTCAATGAACTTTATTGTAAATAATTCACCGTTTGCAGGTCGTGAGGGTAAGTATGTAACTTCCCGTAACCTCCGTGACAGACTTTTCAAAGAAATTGAAACAAACGTTGCTCTTCGTGTTGAAGAAACAGACAGTGCAGATACATTCAAGGTATCGGGCAGAGGTGAGCTCCACCTTTCAATCCTTATCGAAACAATGCGCCGTCAGAACTACGAATTTCAGGTTTCCCGTCCACAGGTTATCACAAAGATGATTGACGGCAAACTTCACGAGCCTATGGAATTCCTTATCATCGAAGTTCCCGACACATATGTTGGTCCTGTAATGGAAAAACTCGGTTCAAGAAAAGGCGAGCTTATCAATATGGGTACTCGTGAAGGCGGTGTTACTCACATTGAATTCAGAATTCCGTCAAGAGGTCTTATGGGTTATCGTCCTGAATTCCTTACAGATACAAACGGTAACGGTATTATGAACCATGTATTTGACGGCTATGAGCCATACAAGGGCGAAATCGTAACTCGTCATCAGGGTTCACTTATCGCTTTTGAAACAGGCGAAACTGTAACATACGGTCTTTATGCCGCTCAGGAGAGAGGCAGACTCTTTATCGGACCTGGCGTTCCAGTTTATGAAGGTATGATTGTAGGTGCAAGTCCTAAGTCAGAAGATATCACAGTTAATGTCTGCAAGAAAAAGCACATCACAAACACCCGTGCATCTGGTTCTGATGACGCTCTCAAGCTTACACCACCGACAGTTATGTCACTTGAACAGTGCCTTGAATTCATCGCTGATGATGAGCTTGTTGAGGTTACTCCCGAAAATATCCGTATGCGTAAGCGTATTCTTTCAAAAGAACAGCGTATGAAACAGGCATTCCGTAAGAAATAATTAAAACAATGAGTTATGTAATTCTTGACCTTGAATGGAACGGTTCATACAGCAAGGTTCTGCACAAATTTGTCAATGAAATAATTGAAATCGGTGCGGTTAAGCTTGATGATGAACTGAATGTATGTGATACCTTTACAATGCTTGTTGCCCCGAAAATCGGCAAGAAGCTTTGCAGTAAGGTAAAACAGCTTACTAAAATAACAAACGAAGAGTTGAAGGATGAGGGCGTCAGCTTTATCAAAGCAATCAGTCTGTTCTCCGAATTTTTGGGTGACGGTGTGCTTATGACCTGGAGCGACTCCGACCTTCACGCTCTTATTGAAAATTACAGCTACTATACAGGCAGAACAAGGCTCCCGTTCCTTACACGCTATTGCAATTTGCAAAGCTATTGTGAAGATTGTCTTGATTTGCACGATTCATCGTGTCAGCTGGGACTCGGTGCTTGTGCCGAAATGGCAGGTGTTGATTTTTCGGAAGATGATCAGCACAGAGCGCTTGCCGATGTGTATCTCACATTGGAGTGTATGAAGGCTTTTTACGGTAAGTATCCGTTAAAGCCGTACATTAAGGACGCTGTTTGTGACGAGTTTTATGACAGACTTCTGTTCAAAAATCATTTTGTCACAGACATTAACAGTCCCGATGTTGACAAAAGCGTTATGCATTTCGATTGCGAAGATTGCGGAAAACCGCTTGTTCAGCTTTCAAAGTGGCGACTTCACAACAAGTGCTTTACCGCCGAATTTTCCTGTAAATCTTGCAGAAAAAAATTTAACGGCAGAGTATCTTTTAAAAAGAAGTTTGACGGTGTTTCGGTAAAGAAAAAGCTCAACGAAAAGGTTGAAAAGAAACCCGAAACAAAAGAACAGGTCAACACTGTTTCGGCAAACTGAGTGAATGTATTGTATATTAAACATTATATTATATAGGGCAGAGCGTTATGTTCTGCCCTTTGTTTTTGAAGTATAAAATATCGTAATTTAGCATATTCAAAGCCGTATTTTCGGTTTCTCATAATACACACCAAGTTTTCACATATTATTTTCACGGTTTCAACATTAATTCAGCCGTATTTCATATACTTTTCACTTTGGGGCTTTATTATATCTACAACATCAAAAAACAACACCGACATTCGATGAGGTCTTTTGAAAATATAACTTATAATCGGAGGTACAGTTATGAACGATAACTTTGAAAAGAATAACAACAGTTATGACGGCTATTCGTCAGAAAATAATACTGCTGAAAACAGCTATCAGGATATTCATTCATCATCAGATTCACAGTCTGCATCAAGCACAGAAAACACAGAAAGCTCTTATGAATGGAACACAAATTCGACATCAAGCGTAAATTCGGGTGAGTACCGTCATTCATATATAAACGGTAACAACGAGAACGCATCACACAACCCTAACCGTTATGAAAGTGCTTATTCGTCAAACACAACATCGGGTACATCTTCACAGAACTACTCGTCAAATTCATACGGTTCACAGTATTCGTCAAATCCGTATTCTTCACAGCAGTCACAGCAGACTAACAACTATTCATACGGCAATCAGACACAGAACCCATACGGCACACAGTCGGGTTCTCCGTATGCAAATCAACAGTATTCTGCTCCAAAGGCAAAGAAAGCTAAAGTTAAAAAGCCTAAAAAGCCGAAGAAACCCGCATCAAAGAGCTTTGTAGCAGCAATGCTCGTAGCAGCAATCATCCTCGGCGGCGGTGCAGGATTCGGTGGCAGTATGCTCGCATCAACACTTAACAACAACTCTTCTTCAAGTGTAAACATCAAGCAGGCATCTGCAAACAGCACTTCAACAACAAGCAATGCTGCTCTCAGCGGAACAACTTCTGAAATCGTTAAGAAAACAGCTGACAGCGTAGTTGAAATCGCTACCGAAAGCGTTGTAACAGGCGGCTTTGCTCAGCAGTATGTGCAGCAGGGTGCAGGTTCAGGTGTTATCATTTCAGATGACGGTTACATCATCACAAACTACCATGTAATCGAGGGTGCAGAAAATATCACAGTAACACTCCGTGACGGCACAACCTCATACAAGGCAAAGGTAATCGGCAGTGACGAGGACAATGATATTGCTCTTCTTAAGATTGATGCAAAGGGTCTTTCAGCTGCAACAATGGGCAACAGCTCCGATCTTGCAGTTGGTGACTATGTCGTTGCAATCGGTAACCCACTCGGACAGCTTGGCGGTACTGTAACAGATGGTATCATCAGTGCACTTGCTCGTCAGGTAACAGTTGAGGGCAAGAGTATGACACTTCTCCAGCACAACGCTCAGATCAGCCCAGGTAACTCAGGCGGTGGTCTCTTCAACGCTAACGGTGAACTTATCGGTATTGTAAACGCAAAGGATAGTGCAACAGAAGTTGAAGGTATTGCATTTGCTATCCCGATTAACAATGTTCTTGATATTATAGATGACCTTAAAACTTACGGCTATGTTAAGGGTAAGGTTGACCTTGGTATGGAACTTACAGATATCACATCTGATGATTCCGCATTCTACTATGGACTCAGCAACACAGGCTGTTATGTTCTTTCAGTAACAAGCGGTTCTAATGCTGAAAAAGCAGGATTTATGAGAGGCGATATGATTACCGCAGTAAACGGTACAAGTGTTTCGTCAAAATCAGATATTGAAACAGCTCTCAAAGATTCAAAGGTAGGCGACACAGTAACATTTACCGTTACAAGAAGCGGTAAGACTGCAAACCTCAAACTCACTCTTGCAGAATATTCACCGAGCAGCAGTTCTTCTTCAACAAGCAACTCAAGCACACAGAGCAAGTCATCATCGCAGTCACAGAGCAAAAGCTCCGATAACAGCGACAGCGACTCAATCTGGAACTATATGTTCGGTCAATAATAGCCAACAAGCTTTTTAGCTTTTTATATAAATATTCATACAGCCAAAGCTGTACACAAACCTCTCTCTTAACGAACAAAGCTCCGTAATCACACGGAGCTTTGTTTATTTATTTTAAATTTAATTTTCAAGAAAAGAAAAAAGAACCGTGTTGTAAAAATCACGGTTCTTTGCTTTGTTTAAAACTTATTTGTTTTCTTCTTTATTTTCTTCCATATATTTAAGCTGTTTGTAAATCATATTTGCACACATATATACATTACCGCCGCCCATTGTAAGAATGAGGTCGCCCTCTTTTGCATTTTTGCAAACATAGTCTGTAATTTCTTCAAATGTGTCAAGACATACAGAACCGGGAACTTTTGCACCGAGGTCTGTTGAGTAGATGTTATATGTGTTAGTTTCACGAACAGGGAGAATAGCCGAAATAATTGCCTGATCGGGAATCTTAAGAGCCTCTGCAAAATCGTCAAGGAGCATAGCTGTTCTTGAGAATGTGTGCGGCTGGAATATTGCCCATACCTTGTTAAAGCCCATTTTCATTGCTGCATTGAGTGTTGCTGTAAGTTCTGTGGGATGATGAGCAAAGTCATCGGCAACAGTAATTCCGTCAGGTGTGCCGAGAATTTCAAATCTTCTGTGAACACCGCCGAATTTGTGGAGATTTTCGGAAATCTCCTTCGGAGTAGCACCAAGATAATGTGCAGTAGCCGCAGCGGCGAGTGCGTTATAGATGTTGTGCTTTCCGGGAACAATAAGCTTAATCTGCGTCAGTTTCTCACCCTTGTAGTAAAGGTCAAACTGCTCGTGAACACCCTTGTCGGCACTGATGTTTTCTGCTCTGTAATCGCAGTTCTCACCAAAACCGTAGGTGATTTTTTCAATCTCAACATCATTTACGGCATCAAGAGTGTTTTTATCGTCACCGTTGATAACAAGCAAACCAGTTGTCTGATGAGCAAATTTGTTGAATGACTTCTTGATGTTGTCAAGATTTTTGAAGTAGTCAAGATGATCTGCGTCAATATTAAGAATAATTGAAATATACGGATTGAGCTGTAAGAATGTGTCAACATACTCGCAAGCCTCACAAACGATTATATCGCTGTGACCTACATAGCTGTTGCCGCCGATGAACGGTAATTTGCCGCCGATAATAGCTGAAGGGTCAAAGCCACTGCCGATAAGCACCTGTGAGAGCATAGCAGTTGTAGTTGTCTTGCCGTGAGTACCCGAAACGGCAATGCTTCTTCTGTATCTTCTTGTAACGATACCGAGCATTACACTTCTTTCAATGCAGGGAATACCAAGTTCCTTTGCAGCCTGTCTTTCGGGGTTGTTTTCCTTGATAGCCGCCGAGTAAACAACAAGCTCAGCACCCTTAACATTTTCTGCTGCGTGTCCCATAAATACGGGAATACCGTAACCTTTGATTCTGTCAAGAGTTTCACCCTCGTTCATATCCGAACCTGTAAGTTCGTAACCCTCGTGGTGAAGAATCTCAGCCAACGGACACATTCCACTGCCGCCGATACCGATAAAATGTATTCTTTTTATGTTATCCATAAGACTGTCGTAATTCACAATAGTCCACTCCATTCCTGATATGTATATTTGTCTGTCTGAAAAATCATTCCGTTTTACTTATATCAAAATCGGAACACGCATTGCATTGCCTACAAAGAACAACGCACACGACAGATTGCAACATTTATATTATAAGACGAATGAACAAAAAAATAAATACCTAATTTGATATTTGTGCAATTTTTGTGTATTGTACGGATACTGTGTTTTAATTGTTGCCAAATTGTAGAGTAAATGCTAAAATAAAGGGGAATAGATGATAATTAAAAATACACATAAATGGCAGAGTGATAAAATGACTTTAAAAAAGAATGATATAGTAAATCTTACAATAACTTCGGCAACTGCCGAGGGCAGCGGAGTTGGCAGAACAGATGACGGAATTGCCGTTTTTGTTCAAGGTTCCGCAATCGGTGACGAACTCAAGGTGCGTATATTAAAGGTTAAGAAAACCTATGCTTTCGGCAAAATTGAAGAAATTCTTGTTCCGTCAAAGGCGAGAATTACTCCCGACTGCGAAAATTTTATGAAATGCGGCGGTTGCACATGGCGACATATTTCATATGAAGAAGAGTGCAAAATAAAACAGCAGAGGGTAGAGGACGCCGTAACACGCATTGGCGGTCTTGACAATGTTGTTTTCAAGCCGATTATTTCGTCCGATAATATCACAAGATACCGCAACAAGGCTCAGTATCCCGTTGGACTTGACCGTGACGGAAATGTTGTAACAGGTTTTTATTCATTCCACAGCCACCGCATAATCAATTGCACTGACTGTATTTTGCAACCCGAAATTTTTGCAAAGGTAATTGAAATTACTAAAGATTTTATTGCAAAAACCAACACGGAAATTTATGACGAAACAACAGGCAAGGGCAGACTTCGCCACATTTATATAAGAATGGGCGAGGTTTCGGGAGAACTTATGGTCTGCTATGTTGTCAACGCAAACGGTCTTAAACAGGAAGATTTGCTTGTAAAAATGCTCAAATCCGAACTCCCGCAGTTGAAAAGCGTGATTATTAATTCTAACAGAGAAAAAACAAATGTTATTCTCGGCAGAAAAAACAGAACAATCTACGGAAGTGACCACATTACAGATACGCTTTGCGGATTGCAGTTCAAAATTTCACCGTTTTCATTTTGGCAGGTCAACAGAAAGCAGGCTGAAAAACTCTACGGCAAAGCCAAAGAATATGCAAATCTCAAATCCGACGAAATTCTGCTTGATTTATACTGCGGAACGGGTACAATAGGTCTTACAATGGCGGACTCCTGTAAACAGCTTATCGGTGCGGAGATTGTTGAAGATGCCGTGAAAGATGCAAATGAAAATGCAAAAGCAAACGGCATTGAAAACGCACGATTTATCTGCGGAGATGCCGCCGCCGCCGCATCACAGCTTGAAAAAGAGGGCTTAAAACCCGATTGCGTAATCCTTGATCCACCAAGAAAAGGTTGCGGCGAAGAGCTTGTAAAGACAATTTCAAGAATGTCACCGAGCCGTGTAGTCTATGTATCCTGCGATCCCGCAACCCTCGCAAGAGATTTAAAATTCTTCACAGAAAACGGCTACACCCCCAAAGAAATCACCCCCTGCGATATGTTCTCCAGAACTTCCCATGTGGAGAGTGTGGCATTGATTGAAAGAAACTAACATAGATAAGGAATTAAAATGCAAAATACTCTTAAAATTAAACGAACAAAAACAGCTTTGGCTTTTAACCTTGCAATAATTGCAGGGGAGATTGCCGCAATTATCATCGTATTTTTAAAAATCGGCTACTATCCGCTTGAATATTACACCGAGGACAGCAACCTGTTTGCACTTGTCGCCTGCGCGGTTATGGCAGGCTTTCAGGTACGCTACCTCAAAAGCGGAAAAGAAATTCCGCACTCGGTTCAGATGTTCAAATATATGGCGGCGGCCGTGCTTTCGGTAACATTTATCGTAGTTCTTGCCGTACTTTCTCCGATGCGTGGAGAGGGCATAAACGGTTGGCTCTATATGCTTTTTAACAAGGACTTTACATTTTTACATACTTTGTGTCCGATTCTTACAATTTTATCGTTTGTGCTTTTTGAAAAAGAACCTCACCTTGACACAAAGTCAGCTTTCACGGCAACAATCCCCACATTAATATATGCGATTGTGCTTGTGTTCTTAAACATTATAAGAGCATTCACGGGTCCGTACCCATTTTTGCTGGTGCACAACCAACCCGTGTATATGTCGGTAATTTGGTTCATCGTTATAGTAGGCGGTGCATTTTTCCTTGCACTCTTACTTCAGAAACTTAATTCGATAGGAAGAAAAAGTAAATAGTATAGATAGTCAGAAAATAGTTAAAAATTTAAGATTGGAGTGATTTTTATGAAATACCACAAGTTGGTGGAGAACGCTAAAAAGCCGAACGGCTTTTGGGGCAAAATGATGATTAAGGCGATGAATAAAGGACATTCAAACCTCACCTCATGGGGACTTGAACATATGAATATCGAACGCAACGCAACTGTGCTTGACATCGGTTGCGGTGGCGGAAAAACCGTTGACCGACTTTGTTCAAAGGTTGCCAACGGCAAAGTTTACGGAATCGATTATTCCGAACTTTCGGTAAAATCCTCCGAAAAACTCAATTCAAAAAATATTCTTTGCAACAAGGCAAAAATTCTTCAGGCATCTGTTTCGGATATGCCTTTTGATGACAATACATTCGACAATATCACAGCAGTTGAAACCTACTACTTCTGGCCCGACAAAGAGAATGATGTAAAAGAAGTTTTCCGTGTTCTAAAACAGGGCGGAACGGTTATGTTGCTCTTTGAAATGCTCAGGACAGATGATGACCCGTTCAAGTGGGAAAAGGTTGAAAATATGCTGAATATCAAGTCGGTAACTCCGCAGGAAATCAGAGCCGTACTTGAATCGGCAGGTTTTGAAAACATAAACACATACACTAAGGAAGGTACAACATGGCTTTGTGCCACAGCGCAAAAACCGAAGGATGATGAAAACTAATGAAAGCTTTGATTACAGGCGCAAGTTCGGGCATTGGAAAAGAAATTGCCCGTTATCTTGCAGAACTCGGTTATGACCTTATTCTTGCATCACGCTCAACCGATAAGCTAAATCAGCTGAAAGAGGAACTTTCAAATGTGAATGTCAGGGTACTCACGCTCGATTTTTCACGAGAAAGCGACAGTATGGATTTGTATGAGCATATCAAGAATGAAAATGAACAGATAGATTTTCTTGTAAACAACGCAGGATTCGGCGCTTACGGAAAATTTGTAGATGTTCCGCTTGAAAGAGAGCTTGAACTCATTCACACCAATGTTTCAACGGTTCACATTCTCACAAAGCTTTTTCTTAAGGATATGGTGGAGAGAAACAGCGGATATATTCTCAATGTAGGTTCAGCCGCAGGATTTCTTGCAGGCCCGACATTTGCAAGCTACTACGCATCAAAGAATTATGTTGTCCGTCTTACTCAGGCAATTCATGAAGAAATGCGTAGAGATAATAAAAATGTCAAGGTTTCTGTACTTTGCCCGGGACCTGTAAAAACTAACTTCAACAATGTTGCTGATGTTAAATTCTGCATAAGAGGCCTTGACCCGAAGTTTGTTGCAAGGTATGCCGTTGATATGACTATGAAAGGCAAAATGATTATCACGCCGGGTTTTGAAATGAAAGCTGTGTCATTTTTCAGACATTTTGCACCCGAACAACTTCTCACAAGGATTTCTTACAATGTTCAGATGAAGAAAAACGGTATATCAAAATAAATATTATATAGCAACAGGGGAGGTGACACATTGAAAATAAAATCCGCCGACAAGGCAATAAATCTTTACAAAAGAATAACAGGCAGATTTGAACCGTTCACGAGCAAATGTATTCATGATAATATCTTTGCAATTGCAGGACAGTCGGCGTTCTTTATTATTTTGTCGGCTGTGCCGCTTTCAATGTTCTTTGTGTCACTTTTGCAGAACCTGCACATTCCAATTAACTTTGTACATCACGGACTGAGCAGCGTTTTTTCTCCGCAGATAGCAGATGACCTCACATACTTTCTGACATCTGCCTATGAAAGTGCGGTCGGAATTTCTCTTGTAACGCTCGTAATCACATTATGGTCGGCAGCTCAGGGAATACACGCAATCACAAACGGGCTTAACAGAATTTATGACGCTTACGAAAACAGAAACTGGTTCTTTCTCAGAATAAGAGCGATGTTCTATACAATTGCGTTGTTCGTAATTTTGCTTGCGTCACTTGTACTTATTGTCCTCGGCTCGACAATTAACGAGATTTTGTCTCCGCATCTTAAATCCTTGCCTGATATAATCGGAATAATCTATCATCTCAGATATGTACTCATCTTTTTGTTTCTTACCGTACTTTTTGCGTTGATATACAGAAACTTTCCGAATATTTCGCACAGGGAACACAAAGAATACGGCTTTAAGTCGCAGTTACCCGGTGCATTTCTTTGCACGGTATCTTGGTATGTGCTTTCGTTCGGCATTTCTGTCTATGTGTCCGACTTCAACGGATTTTCGGTTTACGGAGGACTTACACGAATCGCCGTAATTATGATTTGGTTCTACTTCCTTATGGTTTGTCTTATGGCGTGTGCCGAAATCAACTATGTTTATCATGACAGGATAAAGGCATTCACAGTTGCAAAATTCAAAAAAAGAGTAAGAACAAAGGGAACAGAGCTTAATCAGGTGAGAAAAGAAAGAAAAAAGAATAGAAAATCCAATAAATCAAAGAAAAGTTAATAAATTGAAAATAAAACACTTTCGTTCGGTGATAATAATTACAGATTATAATCGTCCGCATGCTCTGATACTTACAAGCAAAGCAAAAGATTGCGACGATTTAAATACCAACGGAGGTGTTTTTTATGAAAACAAGGTTTTCAAAAAGGGTAATTTCAATTTTGATTGTTTTTGCGATGCTAATAGGCGGAGCGTGTCTGTCTTGTACAAGTGCAGCGGCATTTGACCTCGGATACATTAGCGGAGACGGAATGAAACTTGGTTACAGTATAATCAAAGGTTATTCTAAAATGTCGATGAAAAAGGGACAGTACAAGGACGGAAAAATTGCCGTTTACTGCGGACTTGATGTGACAAATCTCTATGTTATGGGTTCACTCGGTTGGTTCTATGTGACAAACGGTGTTGACCTTGACCGTGCAATGACCGACAACGATTACGCAATGGAGATGATTGCAAAGCTTGATTCACACCTTGAGGGTGCAGGCATAACAAATGATAGGGCAAAAGAGAAGAAAGCCGAGATTTTGAAGGATGCAAAATATATTTACCAGTGCTTTGATACTGTCGGACTTTATATTATTGATGTTGATGAAAACAGAGCAAACGAACTTATGAATGACAGTGAAATTGACTTTGTGCTTGACGGCGGTTGCGTTCCCAAAAATATGAAAGACCTCAACATTGACGGCAAAACAGACGAAAAAGACGCCGAGCTTATTCAGAAGTATCTTATCAAAGACCTAACCTTTGACGATTATGACGAAAACCAGTATGCACTTTTTGTCTGTGATATCAACGGTGACAAGACGCCAGATATCCGTGATGTGACAGAAATTATGAAAAAGGCTTAATTGTCATTATTTGTGCAAAATTAATATGAATTTTAAAGTGACAGCAGTAATTTTGGCTGTCACTTTTGCTTTGTGAAGACAATGTGAAACTTTGAATAATTATTTGTAATTTCTCTTGACTTTCAGATTTAAGGTGCTATAATAACTGATACAAATTGTTTTGTATCGAACTATTCGATATAAAACAATATCTCATAGGTGCGATTTTGGAGGTGAAATAATGTGCGATGACAAAAGCGTAAAAAGCTGTAAATGCGACAAACGCTTTAATGATTCAATCGGTCATGAAATCAAGGTGCTTAATCAGGTTTTGCAGAGAAAGTTAATCTATTCCGCCAAGGATAAGGGCGTAGATAAACTCACTCTTATGCACGGCTGGATTATTGCATATCTCTATGATCATCGAGATGAAGATGTTTATCAGAAAGATATTGAGAACGCATTTTCAATTGCACGTTCAACTGTTACAAGTATTCTTAAACTTATGGAAAAGAAGAATTACATAACAAGAGAGAGCGTTGAAAGTGATGCAAGACTCAAAAAACTTGTCCTTACCGAAACAGGTATTGAACTTCATTACAAAATCGAAAATATGATAACCAAAAATGAAACTTTGCTTGACAGTCTGCTGACAAAAGAGGAAAAGAAACAATTTCTCTTTCTTGTAAATAAAATCCTCAGCGGAATTGAAAAGGCAAATTAAAACGGAAGGAGATAAGTATGGTAAAAACTTTGGCAAAAAATATCAAAGGTTTCGTCAAAGAATCCGTCCTGACGCCGTTCTTTATGATACTCGAAGTAGTTGTTGAAACAATTATTCCGTTTCTTATGTCATCAATGATTGATGACGGTATCAACAAGGGCGATATGCAGCACATACTCATAACAGGCGGCTATATGGGAGCACTTGCACTTACAGGCTTGTTTGCAGGTATGATGGGCGGTATCTACGGTGCAAAAGCTTCGGCAGGCTTTGCAAGAAACCTCAGACGCTCAATGTTTGCAAATATTCAGTCATTCTCATTCGCTAACATTGACCGTTACTCAACAGCAGGACTTGTTACCCGTATGACAACCGATGTAACAAACCTCCAGAACGCATATCAAATGCTTTTAAGAATGTGCTTCAGAGCACCTGTATCTCTGATTTGTGCAATGGCAATGACATTCATTATCAATGCACGACTTGCAAGCATCTATCTTATTGCTACAATTATCCTTTCAATCGTTCTTTTCTTCATAATGAAGGCTACATACAAGTATTTCAGCCAAGTATTTGAAAAGTACGATGAACTCAATGCAAGCGTTCAGGAAAATGTAACTTCAATCAGAGTAGTAAAGGCTTTTGTTCGTGAAAAGCACGAAGTAGGCAAGTTCAATAAGGCTGCAAACAATGTATATAGGCTTTTTGTAAAGGCTGAAAATGCAATGGTAACAGTATCACCGATTATGATGGTTACTTCATACACATCAATCATTCTTGTAAGCTGGTTCGGCGCAAATATGATTGTCAGCAATGAACTCACAACAGGTGAACTTACAAGTATGCTCACATATTGTATGAATATCCTTATGAACCTTCTTATGGTTGCAATGGTGTTTGTAATGCTCACAATGAGCCTTGCAAGCGGCAAGCGTGTTGCAGGTGTGCTCAATGAAAAGTCAACTCTTAAAAACCCAGAAAACCCGGTATATGAGGTTAAGGACGGCAGTATTGAATTTGACAATGTTTCATTCTCATACAGCAAAACAGCTGAAAAGCCGATTCTTAACGATATCAACCTCAAAATCAAATCAGGCGAAACAATCGGTATAATCGGCGGCACAGGTTCTTCAAAAACAAGCCTTGTAAACCTTATTGCGAGACTTTACGATGTAACAGGCGGTTCTGTAAAAGTCGGCGGAAAAGATGTTCGTGACTATGACATTGAAACTTTGCGTGACAAGGTTGCCGTTGTACTCCAGTCAAATGTTCTTTTCAGCGGTACAATCCTTGATAACCTCAGATGGGGTAACGAGAACGCAACCGAGGAAGAATGTATCAATGCCTGCAAGCTTGCTTGTGCAGATACGTTCATCGAGAACTTCCCCGAAAAGTACAACACCAGAATTGAACAGGGCGGTACCAATGTATCAGGCGGTCAGAAACAGCGTCTTTGCATTGCAAGAGCCTTGCTCAAAAATCCTAAGATCCTTATTCTTGATGACTCGACAAGTGCCGTTGATACTGCGACAGATGCAAGTATCCGTAAGGCTTTCAGAGAGAATATCCCCAATACAACAAAGCTGATTATTTCACAGCGTGTATCAAGCGTTTCACACGCAGACAAGATTATTGTAATGGATGACGGTGAGATAAGTGCAGTAGGTACTCACGAAGAGCTTATCAATAAGAGCCCGATTTACAATGAAATTTATGTTGCCCAGACAAGCGGCAGCGGTGATTTTGATGCGAAAGGAGAGTTGTAATTATGCCCGGACCAATGGGAAGAAGAAACCGAGGACCTGCACAGAAGGTTGAAAATTCAGGACAAATTCTGAAAAGACTTCTCGGTGTTATCTTTAAAAAATACAAAATTCAGATGATTATTGTTTTCGTCTGTATCCTCATTAGTGTACTTGCAAATGTTCAGGGTTCTCTGTTTATTCAGAATCTTATTGACGATTACATCACTCCGATGATTCAGAGCGGCAGCCGTGATTTCGGCCCTATGCTCAGCGCAATTTTAAGGGTTGCAGTTTTCTATGCAATCGGTGCGGCATCCGCATTTATCTATGCAAAAATTATGGTTTATGTAACACAGGGTACAATGCGTGACTTGCGTTGTCAGATATTTGAACATATGGAAAGCCTTCCGATAAAATACTTTGACACACACCCACACGGCGACATTATGAGTGTATATACAAACGATATTGATACCCTCCGTCAGATGATCAGCCAGAGCATTCCGCAGCTTTTCAACAGCGGAATTACAATCATTGCCGTTCTTGTAAGTATGTTTACTCTGAGTGTTCCTCTCACACTCCTTACCCTCGTAATGGTTGGCGTAATGCTTTTTGTAACAAAGAAACTTGCTTCAAAAAGCGGAAAGTTCTTTACAAAACAGCAGATTGACCTCGGTGCGGCTAACGGCTACATTGAAGAGATGATGAACGGTCAGAAGGTTGTCAAGGTATTCAATCACGAGAAAAAGAGCATTGAAGAATTCAATGAACTTAACGATAAACTCTTTGACAGCTCATACAACGCAAATAAGTTTGCAAATATTCTTATGCCGATTAACGCACAGATTGGTAACATCAGCTATGTGCTCTGTGCAATCGTAGGTTGTATCTTTGCTCTCAACAACTTCCTCGGCTTTACAATCGGTAAACTTGTAAGTTTCCTTACATTTAACAAGAGCTTTACCCAGCCTATCAATCAGGTCAGCCAGCAATTCAACTCAATTGTTATGGCACTTGCAGGTGCAGACCGTATTTTTAAACTTCTTGACGAAAAGCCTGAGGTTGATGACGGTTATGTAACACTTGTCAATGTCCGCAAAGAGGGCGACAAACTTGTTGAAACAGAAGAAAAAACAGGTATGTGGGCGTGGAAACATACTCACAGTGCAACAGGCGAAACAGAGTATCGTGAACTCAAGGGTGCACTTGTTATGGACGATGTTGACTTTGGCTACACAGACGATAAAATCGTTCTTCACAATATTGATTTGTACGCAGAGCCGGGTCAGAAGATTGCATTTGTTGGTTCAACAGGTGCAGGCAAAACCACAATCACAAACCTTATCAACCGTTTCTATGATATTCAGGACGGTAAAATCCGCTATGATGGAATCAATATTAACAAAATCAAGAAAGGCGACCTTCGCCGTTCACTCGGTATAGTTTTGCAGGATACCCACCTGTTTACGGATACTGTTATGGAAAATATCCGTTACGGCAGACTTGATGCAACAGATGAAGAGGTTATCGCAGCGGCAAAGCTTGCCAACGCAGACAGCTTTATCAGAAAACTTCCTGACGGCTACAACACTTTGCTTAAGGGCGACGGCGGTAACCTCAGTCAGGGACAGCGTCAGATGCTTGCAATTGCAAGAGCGGCTGTTGCAGATCCGCCTGCACTTATCCTTGATGAGGCTACAAGTTCAATTGATACCCGTACCGAAAAAATGGTTCAGGATAGTATGGATAAGCTTATGCACGGCAGAACAACATTTGTCATTGCTCACAGACTTTCTACAATCAAAAACTCCGATTGTATTATGGTTCTTGAAAAGGGCAGAATCATTGAGCGTGGTTCACACGAACAGCTCCTTGAGCAGAAGGGCAGATACTATCAGCTTTATACAGGTAAAACCGCATAATAATCATAAAGGAGAGTCGCAAGGCTCTCCTTTTCTTTTCCTTGAAATATAAATGACTTTATTGTACAATAGAACTATGAATTGTGAGGTGTTAAAAATTAAAATAAATTCTAAATTAGCAGCAAAACTTGCAGCAATGTTTATTGTAATTTCCCTGGTGCTTTGCTCTTGTTCTCTGAGCATCAACACGGATTCAGACACAGAGAGCAAAACAACGCCCACAAGCGGAACGCTCTCTGTTCATTACCTTGATGTTGGACAAGGCGACAGCATATTTATTGAATTGCCGAATCAGAAGTGTATGCTGATTGACGCAGGTGAGAATATGTATGGCAAAAGCATTACCGAATATATCAATAATCTCGGCTACCAAAAGATTGACTATCTTGTTGCAACTCATCCGCACGCCGATCATATCGGTTCAATGGCATATGTTGTAAAGCATAATGATATCGGTGAAATCTATATGCCAAAGGTAGCAACCACGACCAAGACCTATGAAAATTTGCTCAATGCAATTTCCGACAAAGGTCTTAAAGTTAAATCGGCAAAAGCGGGAATGAACATTGTTGATGACAATGATTTCAGCATAAACATTCTTGCTCCCGTTACAATTGAAGAAGACGATTTGAATAACTGTTCGATAATTCTTAAAATGAATTATAAAAGCGACAGCTTTCTATTCCTTGGGGATGCTGAAAAGAAAGAACTTGAAACCGTTACAGCAGATATGAGTGCCGAAGTTCTGAAAGTCGGTCATCACGGTAGCAGAACTTCAACGACAAAGGCATTGCTTGAAGAGGTCAATCCAAAATATGCCGTAATATCTCTCGGAAAAAACAACAGCTACGGACATCCGCACAAGAGCACATTAAAGTTGCTTGATGAATTCGGCGTTGAAACATACAGAACGGATGAGGACGGAACAATTGTGATTTCAACCGAGGGTTCGGGTGTGACAATCAAAACGGGACAAACTTCAATGAAAAGGGATGAATAAACTTGAAAAAATTTATTGTTGACAGAATAGAAGGGGACAAGGCTGTTCTCGAGTGTGAAAACGGCGATATGGTAAACCTTGAACTCAAAGCATTGCCGAAAAATATAAAAGAGGGCGATGTAATCAATTTTCAGGAAAACAGCTATTTTCTGAACAGTGACGAAACAAAAGCCAGAAAAGAAAAAATTAAAAATCTGATGAATTCACTTTTTGAAGATTAACGAAAAATAAAAAATGCTCTGTACCAAATTAAACGGTACAGAGCATTTTTATTTGTGATTATGTAATCAGTGTGCATTATCTTCTGCAAGCGACTTTCTGAAAATCTGTTTGAAAATAAATCTGACAATCGGACCTGCAAAAAATAGCTGCCAACAAAGAGCCATAGGAAAGTTGAGTGCGGTAGTTTCAAGCCATACCGGAATAACCTCAACACCTGCATTTTTGAAAATGAGAGTAGCCGCAAGGCTCATCAGCGGACACATAAAGATAACTGAAATTGCAGAAATTGCAAGTACAAGGAAGAATGGATTGTCATTTGCAGGGTTCACAATCTTAAAAGCAAGTTTCTTTGCAATGTGACCAACAACAAAAAAGTCGATAATAAATGCAATCGGTCCCATAAACGCAAGTTCTTTAAATGAAGAAAGAAAAACTTCATTTTTCATACCGCCAATGTTAAGAGCTGTATTGTAGCATATCATGGCATAAACCATAAAGAACACCATAATGATTGTGAAAATTACTTCCTGAAATTTAGTTTTTGGCATAAAAAAATCTCCTTTGAAAAAATGATAAATAAACATACATATAAGTGTTGTTCGTTATCATTTCCGTAAGGAGAAATGTGCGTTTCCAATTAAACCATTATATCTGCATTATTTTACTATAATTTTTTTGTTTTGTCAACTTTATAAAATGATTTGTTTTAAAACTTTGATACATACATTTTGTGACACTTTTATTACAATTCCGATTCATTTCTCGGTGGATTTTTACATTGAATTTTGGTATAATGTGTATGATTATGATGAAAATTATGTTTAATGCTTGCAATTTTATTGCAGGAAGGGTACTTTTACTATGGGTGCATCAATATATATTGCGGATGACGAAAAGAATATACGAGATCTTATTACAAAATTTCTTGAGAGTGACGGTTACAATGTTACAGCCTTTGAAACAGGTGACGAGCTTATGGCAAAATTTCTTGAAAAGCCGTGCGAGCTTGTCATTCTCGATATTATGATGCCCGGAACAGACGGCCTTACAATATGCCGTCAGCTCCGTATGATAACCGATGTCCCTATAATTATGCTGACTGCAAAAGATTCGGAGTATGATTATGTGAGGGGAATAACCCTCGGAAGTGACGATTACCTGACAAAACCGTTTAGACTTACAACCTTGCTTATGAGGGTAAAATCTCTGTTAAGACGAATGGATATGAACAGCAAAAAGGTTACGGGTCAGGAGCTTTCGGACATAACAATCGGTAATTTAAAATTTTCGGCGCAGGAAAATTTGCTTTATTGCAAGGGTAAACCCGTTTCACTTAGCAAAACAGAACTTAAAATGCTTATATATATGTTAAAGGATTCTCAAAAGGCTTTTTCAAGAGAAGAAATTCTTGAAGGTGTATGGGGATTCGATACCGAAGTTGAAACCCGTGTAACAGACGAAACTTTGCGAAGAATACGCAGAAAATTAAGCCTTGCAGGTAGTAATGTCAGCATAGGTACAATATGGGGATTCGGTTACAGGATAAGCATTGCGGAGGATAAAAAGTGAAACATATAAAATTCCGTATTCTGATTATTGTATGGGTGTCGATGATTTTACTCTTTTTCGCATTTGCCTTGGTACTCAACATAGTTCTGCCGTCCCACTTTGTAAGCGAAGCTGAGGACGCTCTTCAATATGAGCTTGACTATCAGGATTACCTTTATGAGGTTGATAATGAATACGGCGAGGAATATTATACCTACGATGATGCCGATGAAGATACCGAAAAATCAGACCTTGAAAAAGAATTTGAGGACGGTTATCAAGGTTCGTATTTTAGCTCGGATATTTACTATATTAATATAACAAATGTCGATAAAGAAAGCGGTACCGCCAAGAGCAATGATTTGGTTGGTTCTAATTCTACATCATCAAAAAGTACATATGAGTTGACCGAGTATGCAAAACACCATGACTTAAATTCAGGAAGTATATATACTCTTCAGACTGAAAACGGTTATTATGTTTTTACCGTATATGAAGAAGAACAGGGTACCGATTATTGGAGTGACAGCAGCGAACCGTCACGAACTTTGATTTATATAAATATTGACCATATCGTAAAATACACCCGTTCACTCAACTGGCTTGTTTCCGCAATTTTTCTTTGTTCAATTGTTGTGATGAGTATAATCGGTTACAGGCTCGGCGTAAAAATTGAAGAATCGCAGAAAACTCAACGCAGGTTTTTCCAGAATTCTTCTCACGAGCTCAAAACTCCGCTTATGGCAATTCAGGGCTATGCTGAGGGAATAGAGATGGGCGTTGTTGATTCTCAGAACGCAGCGGGAATAATTATGCAGGAAACCGAGAGAATGACGGGGCTTGTTGAAGAAATCCTGTCAATTTCTAAAATTGATTCACGACATTTTAAGCTTGACCTTGTAAAGCTTGACATAAAAGAGGTTCTTTACGATTGTTTCCGCTCGCTTGACGCTGTTCAGCAGATGAATGGAATAAGCATTGTGCCCGAATTCCCCGATGAAGAAATTTATGTAAAATGCGACGAAGACCAAATGGCAAGGGCATTCCGTAACATTATGGTAAACGGTTTAAAATATTCAAAAAAGCAAATCAAGGTTACTTGTGAAACCAATCAGAAATATGTTTATATCAGATTCAAAGATGACGGAAAAGGTATCAATCGTGACGATATTGAACATATTTTTGACAGATTCTACAAAGGCAGTGACGGCGGAACGGGTATAGGTCTTTCACTTGCAAGGGAGATCATACATTTACATAAAGGCACTGTAACGGCGTATAATTACCTTGACGGTGCTGTTTTTGAGGTAAAACTGCCAATTGCCAAGTGATTATTTGTTCAAATTGCCGAAAATATGGATATTTACTCGCTTTGTGACAAATTTGTGATACTTTTTGGCGGATTTTATGGTATTATATAAACGCGTTTGCAATATAAAACATAAGGCTATTGAATTTATAATTTGATAATTAATATAAGATATTTAATGAGGTGTAGCTATGAACAGCAATGTGCTGGCTTATCTTGAAAACTCAGCCGAACGCTTTCCCGAAAAGTGTGCGGTAACTGACGAAAGGGTTTCATATACATATTCTGAGCTTATAAAACTCAGCTCATCTGTCGGAACTGCCATTTCGGAACTTATCACATCGGGAAATGCGGTAGGTATATATATGGAAAAGTGTGCAGATGCGGTTGTGGCATTTTTTGCAACCGTATATGCAGGCGGATTTTATTCCGTTCTCAACACAGAACTTCCGCAGAACAGACTTCAGACAACAGTTTCCGTTCTCAATCCAAAGCTGATTGTAACTTCGGAAAGCTTGCTTGAAACAGCGAAAGAATATTTCCCTGAAAGAAAAATTGTAACATTTGAAAATCTGGCAAAAACAGAACCCGATTACAATAAACTTGACGAAATCCGCAGTCACAAAATTGATACAGATCCGCTCTATATCAACTTTACCTCGGGTTCAACAGGCACTCCAAAGGGAATTGTTGTGTGCCACAGAAGTGTAATCGACTTTATAGATCATTTTACCGAGATATTCGGCATTGATAATAACGATGTAATAGCAAATCAAGCGCCGTTTGATTTCGATGTATCTGTAAAGGATATCTATTCGGCTGTGAAAACAGGTGCAACACTTGTTGTTGTGCCGAGAAGAATGTTCTCTGCACCTGCCGAACTTATTGACTTTATCTGCGACCGCAAGGTTACGACTATGATATGGGCTGTTTCGGCGCTCTGCCTTATCAGCACATTCCACGCACTTGATTACAGAACTCCCGAAACCGTTAATAAGATTCTTTTCAGCGGTGAGGTTATGCCTCTCAAGGCACTTAAAAACTTCCGTTCACATCTTCCGAATGCGAAGTATGTCAACCTTTACGGTCCCACAGAAATCACCTGCAACTGCACATATCACATTCTCGACAACAATTGTGACTATGCAGACGGTATTCCAATAGGCAGACCGTTCCCGAATGAAGATGTTATTCTTCTTGATGAGAATAATAACAAAATTACAGGGATTGGAAAAGTCGGAGAAATCTGCGTGAGAGGTACTGCTCTTGCACTCGGTTACTACTCAAATCCTGAACAGAATGCAAAGGCCTTTGTTAAAAATCCGCTCAATCCGTACTATCCCGAATTGATTTACAGAACAGGCGACCTTGCAAGATATAACGAAAACGGCGAACTTGTTTTTAGCGGAAGAAAAGATTTTCAGATTAAATATATGGGACACCGCATTGAGCTTGAAGAAATCGAGCGTGAAATGTCGGCTGTTGACGGTGTTGAGCAATGCTGCTGTATTTTTGACGAGAAAAAATCAAGGCTTAAAGGCTTTTATGTCGGATCAATTGAAAAGGACGAGCTTGCCACATCAATGTCAAAAGATTTGCCAGCATTTATGATTCCGAGTATTATCCGCAAGGTTGATGAAATGCCGCTCACAAAGAACGGTAAAATTGACCGTAAAAAGCTTGCTGAAATTGCAGGAGGCAGAAGAAAATGAACGAAATCTTAAAGCAGAACAAAACTGCGTTTTATGTCTTTGATGTAAAAACCCTTAAAGACAGGGTATCATATCTCAGAAAAATGCTTCCAAAAGATGTTGCAATCTGCTATGCAATCAAGGCAAACACATTCATTACGGCAGAACTTGAAAATGATGTTGACCGCTTTGAAATCTGCTCCCCCGGTGAGGCGGAAATCTGCGATTTACTTGACATTCCTGATAAAATGATGGTTATTTCGGGCGTGTACAAAACCCCCGAGGTTATGGAAAATATGGTCGCAAACGGAAAATGCGACAGAATATTCACCGTAGAGTCACTTACACAGTTTAAACTTTTCAGAGAATTGTCTGAAAAATATAAAAAGAAAATTTCTTTGCTTTTAAGACTCACAAACGGAAGTCAGTTCGGAATCAATTCCGATGAAATCGAAGAAATTATTTCTAAAAGAAACGAATTTGAATATCTTGATATACTCGGTATTCAGTTCTTTTCGGGGACACAGAAAACTTCTCTCAAAAAACTCAAGAGAGAACTTGACAAACTTGATAATCTTCTTATTCTTCTCAAAGAGAAATATGACTATACCGCAGAAGAACTTGAATACGGCACAGGATTTCCTGCAACCTATTTCAAGGAAGATAATATAAATGAGGACGAGCTTATCGGCGGATTTGCACAGCTTTTGAATGAAATGACTTCAAAGCCGAAAATCACGCTTGAACTCGGACGAAGTATTGCCGCAACCTGCGGTAAATATTACACACATATCGTTGATAAAAAGTGCAATAAAGGGGAGAACTATCTCCTTGTTGACGGCGGAATGAACCATATTGTGTACTACGGTCAGCATATGGCTATGAAACAGCCGTATCTTTCGGTTTGCGGAAAGGAAACCGAGCCGTGTACAGACTCATGGAACATCTGCGGTTCGCTTTGTTCAATGAATGATATTATCGCAAAACAGATTTCTTTACCTGATATTGAAATCGGCGATGTAATCTGTTTTGAAAATACAGGCGCTTATTGTATGACAGAGGGAATTTCTTTGTTTTTAAGCCGTGACATTCCCTCGGTTTATATAAAGAAGGAGGACGGAACATATCTTTGTGTTCGTGATTCCTTTGAAACATTCAATTTAAACAAACCAAATTACAGAAAGGAAACGAATTAAAATGGGTGAACTTATTGAGATTTTAGAGGACATTAAACCCGATGTAGATTACGAAGGTTGCGAAAACCTTATTGACGGTCACTATCTTGACTCTCTTTCAATTATCTCTCTTATTGCCGAGATTGAGGACGCTTTTGATGTAACAGTTCCTGCTGTTGAAGTTGTTCCTGCAAACTTTAATTCTGTAAAGGCAATGTGGAGTATGATCGAAAGACTCCAAGAGGAGGAGTAAGATGGATCTCCCATCATTACTGATGGCAGGCAGTCTTGACACGCTGACCTCGTATTTTTCGGTAGCGTTTCTTGTGCTGTTTCTGCCTGTTTCAATCGTTGTGTATGCTGTCATTCCGCAGAGGGCGAGAAAGTATTTTCTGCTTATTGCAAGCTTTGCATTTTTTTGGCTGATAAGCGGTCAGCTCATTGCTTATCTGTGCCTGATAATAATGGGCATTCATTATTTCGGTTTGTGGCTTGACAGGATTCAAACACAAAAGAGTGCGGCACTCAAGGGCGTTCCAAAAGAGGAGAAAAAGGCCCTTAAAAAGGTTTATCTTCACCGTAGTCGCAGAGTTCTGCTCTTTGCCGCCGTACTTATGATAGGCGGTCTGCTTGTAATCAAATACTCACCGTTTTTCACAACAAACATAAATTCGTTGTTGTCGCTTTTGAATGTTCCGATTCAGTTTGATATTCCAAAGTATATAATGCCAATCGGTATTTCGTTCTTTACTCTGCAGGCTGTATCGTACCTCTTTGATGTTTATAGAGGACTTATAAAAGCAGATGACAACATTTTCAGACTTGCATTGTTTATGTCTTTCTTTCCGCAGATTGTAGAAGGTCCTATCTGCCGTTACAGTCAGACAGCCGACCAGCTGTGGAATGTTAAACAAATTAAGTTTGAAAACTTCAAACTCGGTGCAGTCCGTATCCTTTTCGGTCTTATGAAAAAGCTTGTAATTGCCGACAGACTTAATCCGATGATTAAGCAGATTTTCAGCCATTACGATGACTATCAGGGCGGAATAATCGCTCTCGGAGCTCTTGCTTATACAATTCAGCTCTATTGCGATTTTTCGGGTACGATGGATGCAGTAATGGGTGTTGCCCAGATTTTCGGCGTTACAATGCCCGAAAACTTTGAAAGACCGTTCTTTTCAAAATCAATTTCGGAATTCTGGAAAAGGTGGCACATCACACTCGGTACATGGTTCAAGGATTATATTTTCTATCCTGTCACTATGTCAAAGCCGATGAAAAACCTCACATCTTCCGCACGCAAAAAGCTCGGCAACCACTTTGGCCCGCTTGTTGCGGGAAGTATTGCGTTGTTCTGTGTATGGTTCTGCAACGGACTGTGGCACGGTTCTGCGTGGGGTTACATATTCTTCGGTATGTACCACTTTGTGCTTATCCTGTCGGGCAATATAATTGCGCCTGCGGTTACCGCATTTAACAAAAAACTTCATATCAATCCGGAGTGCTTTGCGTACAGAGTTTTCCAAATGGTTCGTACAGGCATACTCGTTGTTATCGGTGAAATGTTTTTCAGAGCAGAAAGACTTACCACAGGTCTTTCAATGTTCGGAAAAATGGTAACCGACTTTAACTTTTCAAGCCTTAATTATGACCTTATGGCAAAACTCAAAATTGATATGCACGATGTTATGATTGTGCTCATTACACTTGCGTTTATTTTTGTAATCGGTGTTCTCAACGAGAAGGGAATATGCGTGCGCGGTGCAATTGCAAAGAGAAATATTGTTATAAGATGGGCGGCTGTTTACGCTCTTATTATGTTCATCATAATCTTCGGTGCTTACGGCAAGGGATATGTTGCCGTTGATCCGATTTATGCGAACTTCTAAGGAGGGCTGATTATGAAGAAAATGATTAAGAGAATTGTCAGCTGCGTCCTGTTCGTTGCAATACTTCTCGGATTGCTTGAGGTATCCTCGTTTATCTTTCAACCAAAGTCAAATGACAAGGCGGCGGGTATCCATTACCCAAGGGCAAATGGTGTTCTCAGCGAACCCAAAGACAGCCTTGATGCCATATTTATAGGTGACAGTGAGGCGTACCATTCCTTTATTCCGCTCTATATTTGGAAGGATTACGGCATTACTTCCTATGCTATTTCATCTCCGGCACAAAAGCTCGTTTATTCAATGGAATTTTTGAAAAAAACTTTTGACAGACAGAGTCCTAAGATTGTATTTCTTGAGACAAATGCTATTTTCAGAAAATCTTATTTTGAAGATGAGATTACATACAAATCAGAACAGGTTTTTCCTGTGTTTAGATATCACGACCGTTGGAAAAATCTTCAGCTCAAGGATTTTTCAACTGCTGTTGAATATACAGCAACAGAGAATAACAAAGGCTACCTGTTCACCAAAAAGTGTAAACCTGCGTCTGATAAGGTGATTAATAAGTATATGAAGTATTCCGATGTTTCCGCACCGATACTTTCGACCAATCAGAAATATCTTAAAGAAATTGCAAAGTTCTGTAAAAAGCACGGTGCAAAGCTTGTTCTCATAAGTACCCCGAGCACCAAGAACTGGAACTATCAGCGCCATAATGCAATGGAGACGGTTTCAAAAGACCTCGGCGTCGATTATATTGATACAAACCTGCTTCGTGATGATATTCCGATTGATTGGAAAAAAGATTCAAAGGATAAGGGTGACCACCTTAACTACAATGGTGCCGTAAAGGTGACAAAGTATATCGGAAAGTACCTCAACGATACAAAGCTTTTCTCAGATAAGCGAAATGACCCGTCATTTGCAAGCTGGAATACCTGTCTTAAAAAATTTGAAAAACAGGTAAAAATAGGCAAAAATCAGGAAAGCTGATATAATTAAAAATCTGTTTTACCCCTTGCATCGTAATGATGTAGGGGGTGAAAATATTTTAGAAAAACTTTTTAAAAACTATTGACAAATTTACGATTTTACCGTATAATCAATACTGCTCTCGAAAAAAGAGAAATAAATGCGAGTGTGCTGGAATAGGCAGACAGGCACGTTTGAGGGGCGTGTGTTTCACGACGTACGGGTTCAAGTCCCGTCACTCG
>CACXEX010000124.1 GCA_902766775.1 uncultured Ruminococcus sp.
ACATGAGATAACCGAAAAGCATAATGTTTTTGAAGAAAACGGAGAGGTTATGTGTGCAGGCTGGGCAAGAACGCCTGTTTTTGAATACAACAGCGAACAGAGCAAAACAAGCGGAAAGCACAGCGAAAGGGATTGCTATTTCATCAGCAATACAGAGGTTTCGCTCTATCTTTCGGTTGAAAATTTAGGAATGGAGTTTGCGGTAAAAATTGCGGTTGCCGACCTTAAAAGAGGCGGTGTACTTTATGACTGCGTTGTAAAGAAATTTGTTTTCAGCAAGAACGAACTTCCCGAATCGGGCAGTTCGGGAGAGCTTTTGTACACAGACAAAAGACTTCAATTACAGCTGACAAACACACCGAACGGAAGATTTTTAAAGTGCGATTTTATTGACTTTGGCGGCATAAAAAATCTTTATTTCAACATTAACCTCAAAAAAACAGCAGGCGAAAGTCTTAACGAAATTGCGCCGTTTGAGAGGGACAGAAAATATTTTTATCTCAAACGCTTTGTTCCCAAATTTGTTGCAAGCGGAGTTATCCGTGTTGGCGGTATGGAATATTCTTTAAACGAAACAAATACTAACGCTTACTTTGACTGGACACGCTTTTCAAAACCGAGAAAGCATAATTATCAGAGATTAAGCTCCGACTGCTTTATTGACGGAAAACGATTTTCACTCTGCCTTGCAAGCAGGGTTGGCGACAACCGTTACGGCAACGAAAATTGCTTTTTTACGGACGGTCATCTTGAAAAGCTGTCACAGATAAATGTAAAAAGCACAGGCGGAAAGCTTGACAGACCGTGGTACTTTAAGGCGGGATATTCGGCAGTTGACATTACATTCAAGCCGTTTACGGTAAAAGGCGAGGCTATGGCGGCATATATGGACAAAACAACGGTAATTTTCGGCAGACTCTACGGAGAATTAAAGCGAGTTGATATGGACAAACCCGTTGTGCTTGACAACTCACAGGCGCACATTGTTCTAACTGAATTTTAATAATTAACAGACAAAATAAACACGGCAATTCATTGATTATCAAATGATTGCCGTGTTTTAATTTTATCAAATAAAAAAATCGGGAAAACATTGTTTTGCATTAAGCAAACTGTCTTCCCGACCATAACTTTTAACTATTAACTTTTACTTTTTAACTTACATTATACTTCCCTGTTCGGATCTGTGTTTTTCTGCTTAACAGGAGCTTTGGTTGCATCTTTGTCGCTAAAGCGGGCAAAGATTGAAAGCGTTGTGAGAAAACAGATGAGAATGTACAGAAGAAGTGCGATTACCGATGCAAGGCTCAATGTATAGCTTACGATTGTAAGGATTGAGAGAACACCAAGCAGGCAACATATGATTGAAACAATATTTTTCATATTGCGTTCCTTGTCGAGTGCACAAAAGAAAAAGCCCGCAATAGGAATAATGAAGAAAATCGGCATAAAGAGCGAGTATTTAAAAACTGCATCATTTGACCCGCTGAGTCCCCATACAGCCATAATATCAAACACCGAATACGAATGGAGTACATTTTTCTCGTCAATGTACTGGAAATACGGCAACGCACAGAGTACAATTTCAATGAGATAGAGCACACAGAGTGTGATTCTAAATTTTTTTCTTGTTTTATTTTCGGGTATTTTAAGCATTTTATTCCTCCGAGAATTTTATAAAATCATCATTGTATTACATTGTAACATAAATTATTCGGTTGCACAATAGAAATTTTAGTGTTATAATTATGATTAATGTACACAAAATCCTACAATCGTACATTGCTTTATTCTATGCAAAAGGGAGATAACATAAATGGGATATATAAATGAATCCGTAATTTACAATATTTATCCGCTCGGTTTTTGCGGAGCGCCAAAGGAGAACGATTTTAAGCAGGAATACAGACTTGACAAAATTTACGGCTGGATTGACAATATGAAGTCAATGTCGGTGAACGCACTCGTTTTCAACCCTGTTTTTGAGAGTTCAAAACACGGCTACGATACAATTGACTACAAGAAAATTGACTGCCGACTTGGCGATAACGAATCTTTCAAAAAGATTTGCAAAACACTTCACGATAACGGCATAAAAGTTTTACTTGACGGTGTTTTCAACCATGTTGGCAGAGATTTCTTTGCATTCAAAGATGTTCAGCAAAACCGTGAAAATTCAAGATATGCGTCTTGGTTTGAGAATGTAAACTTCTGGAACAACAGCCCTTATAATGACGGTTTCAGCTATGAAGGCTGGGCAGGTCACTATGACCTTGTAAAGCTCAATCTGCACAATGACGAGGTTGTGAACTATCTTCTCGACTGTGCAAGATTCTGGATTGACGAGTTTGACATTGATGGACTCCGCCTTGATGCGGCTGACTGCATTGACATTGAATTTTTCAAAAAACTTAAGAATGTATGCAAAGAGAAAAAGCCCGATTTTTGGCTCTACGGCGAGATTACTCACGGTGACTACAACCGTTGGGCAAATCCCGAAGTGCTTGACTCGGTTACAAACTACGAGTGCTACAAGGGCATTTATTCAAGCCATAACGACCACAACTACTTTGAGATTGCTCATTCTCTTAACAGGCAGTTCGGTAACGGCGGTATTTACAGAAATATCTATACATATAATTTTGTTGATAACCACGATGTAAACCGTGTTGCAAGTATGCTCAAGGACAAAAATCACCTCAACAATGTTTACACAATGATGTACACAATGCCGGGTGTGCCGTCAATTTACTACGGCAGTGAGTTCGGCATTGAGGGTATGAGAACAGCCCACAGCGACTATGAACTTCGCCCCTGTCTCGACCTTGATTCTATCCCCAATCCGAACTACGGACTTCTTGAACATATCAAAAAACTGGGTGTTGTAAGACTTGCACTTGAGGCTCTCAAGTACGGCGACTTTGAGAATATTAATATTCAGAACGAAAAGCTCGTTTACAGAAGAAGAACAGACAATCAGACCGTTTTTGTTGCATTCAACCTTACCGACCATGTTGACAGAATCGGCTTTGACACAGGCTGTAACGCAAAACTTACCGATGTTCTCAACGACAATGAAGTTTTTGATGTGAACGGTTACTATGAAATTGAAATGCAGCCGTACCAGTCAAGAATTCTTGTTGTGAACGATGGCAGCTTTAAGATTGATTTCAATGCCGATAATACAAAATGCAAAGAGGTTGAGGTAACTGAAACCCCTGCAAATGAAGAAGTTGCCGCAGAAACAGAAAATTGCTGTGAAAAAAATTCGGACAATGCCGAAAGCGAAAATAATGTAAGAGAAATCAAACCGGGCATTTACAGACACTATAAGGGCGGCGAGTATGAGGTTATCAACTTTGCAACTCACAGCGAAACGAGTGAAAAGCTTGTAATTTACAGAAACCTTCACAACACAAGTGAAGTTTGGGCAAGACCTGAAAAAATGTTTGCAGAAAAGGTAAATGTTGACGGCAGGGAAACTGACCGATTTACCTTTATCGGTTAATAGCAAAAATTAACAAATGATTGAAAAAGACCGAATATATTTCTTATTTCGGTCTTTTTTTGTGTAAAAAAACTGTGTTTTAGGCATAAATGGCAATATTTGACTATGATTTTGCAAATAGTGCGTTGAATAAATCATACAATATGGTAAAATAGATATGTATTGTGTATTGACATGTTTTGTTTCGGAAAGGAAATTTAGGGGGATATATTATTATGTTGAGGGATTTAAAGCCAACCGATAATGTCGGTGGTTTCGATGTCAGACCCGGCAACTTTCTTTTAAACGGTGCAACAACCGTTTCGGGCGGCGTAAACTTTACAATTCATTCGGTTTATGCCGTTGAATGTACATTGCTTCTATTCAAACCTTATGCAAAAATGCCGTATGCAAGGCTCAGGTTTCCTGATTCTTACAAAATCGGCAACACCTATTCAATGCTTGTATTCGGTCTTGACGAGATTGATTTTGAGTATGCCTACTCTTTTGACGGTCCGTACGAACCCGAAAAAGGTATTATTTTTGATAGAAAAAAATACATTCTTGACCCATACGCAAAGGCTGTAATCGGTCAGAGCGGCTGGGGTAAAAAGCAGGAACACGAGGGTGTTTATAAGGCAAGAGTCGTAAACAGCGACTATGACTGGGGCAACTGTACTCAGCCAAAGCTCCCGTTTGAAGAACTTATTATATATGAAATGCATGTAAGAGGCTTTACTCAGGACGGTTCTTCTGGTGTTAAAAACAAAGGTACATTTGCAGGTATTCGTGAAAAAATCCCCTACTTTAAGGAACTCGGTATTAATGCAATTGAGATGATGCCTATTTTTGAGTTTGACGAAATGGGTTCTTACCGTAACTATGACGGTCACCAGCTCTATGATTACTGGGGTTACAACACCGTGTGTTTCTTTGCTCCCAACACAAGCTATGAGAGCGACCACGAACATCATCACGAAGGCAGAGAGCTTAAACAGCTTGTTCGTGAACTTCACGAAAACGGAATTGAAGTTATCCTTGATGTTGTGTTCAACCACACAGCCGAGGGCAATGAAATGGGACCGTACTTCTCATTCAAGGGCATTGACAACAATATTTACTATATGCTCACTCCTGACGGAAAGTACTACAATTTCAGCGGTTGCGGCAATGTTCTCAACTGCAATCAGCCGATTGTACAGCAGTTTATTCTTGACTGTCTGCGTTATTGGGTAACAGAATACCGCATTGACGGTTTCCGTTTTGACCTTGCGTCAATTCTGGGAAGAAACGAGGACGGCACTCCTATGGATAAACCACCTCTTCTCAAGAGCCTTGCGTTTGACCCGATTCTCGGCGATGTAAAGCTTATTGCAGAGGCATGGGATGCAGGCGGACTTTACCAGGTAGGCAGTTTCCCGTCATGGAACAGATGGGCTGAATGGAACGGAAGATACCGTGATGACCTCAGAAGATTTCTCAAGGGTGACAGCCACCTTGCGTGGGATGCGGCTCAGAGAATTACTGGTTCAAGAGATTTGTACGATCCAACTTACAGAGGCTACAATGCATCGGTAAACTTCCTCACCTGTCATGACGGATTTACGCTTTACGATATGTATTCGTACAACGAAAAGCACAATCTTAAAAACGGTTGGAACAATACTGACGGTGCTAACGATAACAACAGCTGGAACTGCGGCGCCGAGGGTGAAACAGATGATTACAACATCAACAAGCTCCGCATTAAAATGATAAAAAATGCTTTTGCAACCCTTATGTGCAGTCAGGGACCTGCTCTTTTCCTTGCGGGGGATGAGTTCTGCAACACACAGTTCGGCAACAACAACGCTTATTGTCAGGACAACATTATCTCATGGCTTGACTGGACAAGAAAAGAAAAACATAAAGATGTATTTGAATTTTTCAAATATATGATTGCTTTCAGAAAGAGATTTCACATTATTACAGACAGCAGAGGCAAGGCAACTTGCAGCTATCCCCCTGTCAGCATTCATTCAAATGTTGCGTGGAGTGCAAAATATTACGATGACACAAGAATGATTGGTGTTATGTATGCAGGCGCAAGCCTTAAACAGCAGGGACTTGACGAGTTCGTTTACTTTGGAATCAACGCTTACTGGGATTATGTAAATGTTGAACTTCCTGACCTTCCCGAGGGATACCACTGGAAACTTTATGTTAACACAGGCAACGAGCCACAGGATGTTATCCTCGAGGACAGAAATGTTGTTCTCTATGACCGTCATGTTAATATGGCAGGTAGAAGTATTATTGTTGCTGTCGGCGAAAGATATTAATTCTTTTACAGAAATAAACTTAATATTCATCATATCTTTTACGGTATTATTGCGGAAAGGATACCATTTATGAAAAAGATACTTGCGATTTTGCTTTCGGCAATGGCAGTTGTATCATTTACTGCCTGTTCAAATTCTTCACAGAGTAGCACTCAGCCGACTACCAACAGCATTTCAACCACTGAAACTGCTGTAAAAAAAGAGGTTGAAACAGACAAAATTGACTGGGTTGATTTTAAGGAATACAGGCTTGATTCAACCAAAAAGCCTAAAAATGTAATTCTTATGATTGGCGACGGTATGGGCGAAAATATAATCAAAGCCTCTGAAATTGTCAAGGGCGACAAGTTGATTATGAGCGGATTGCCGTACAAAACCCATGTTACAACATATTCGCAGTCAGTTACTGACGGACTTGCCGATTTTACCGATAGTGCCGCCTCGGCAACAGCACTCAGCACGGGCGTCAAAACATATAACAGATATATTGGTGTTGACAAAGACGGCAACGAGGTTGAAACAATCTGCGAATTTGCGAAAAAGTACGGTATGAAAACGGGACTTGTTGACCGCCACTATGTGTGCCACGCAACTCCTGCGGGTATGGCGGCTCACAATGAAAGCAGGGATAACTACCCCGCAATTCTCCGCAATATGCTTAACAATGATGTTGATGTAATGCTCGGCGGCGGTTCGCAGTATTACGATGCATCAAAAAAGGTACAGGATACGGTCGAGAAAAACGGCTACACATACATCAAAGATGAAGAGTCACTTCTGAATTTCGATGATAAAAACGGCAAACTTCTCGGAATGTTCGCATATGACAATATGAAAGATGCGTATATGAAGCCGACACTCACAACAATGACGGCAAAGGCTCTTGATTTGCTTGACAACGAGGACGGATTTTTTCTTATGGTCGAGGGCAGTAACATTGATGTGTGCGAAAGTTCAACCGATATGAAAGGTACGCTTGAACAGATGCAGGCATTTGACCACACGGTTGATTATGTATTGAACTGGGTTGAAAGCCACCCCGACACACTTGTTATTGTGACTGCCGACCATGAAACAGGCGGAGTGAAAATCCCCGAAAATGCAACGGCTGATGATATTAACGACAGTTGCTTTACATCAGGCGGCGACCACACCAACACGAATGTGCTTGTTATGGCAGGCGGTGCAGATTCTGAAAATCTTTGCAAAAAAGATGTGATTGACAACACGGACATTGCAAAGTATATGAGAACTGCGATTAAATCCTGTCACACAGAATCAAAATAAACTAACCCCCTGCACGGAAATGTGCAGGGGGAATTTTTATGTATAAAGTTTTAATCGTCAACAACAGGGACAATCATATTTTCAAAAGCCGCCTGCATTTTAGGGTGGCGGATAAGAAAATGAATTGACGGGGTTTTGTTTTTGGACACAACAACCCACTTTCCCTCGTGAATTTTTATCTGAATATTTCTGAAAGGTGACGCATCATTCTTCTTTATAGAAAAGTTTTGGTGCGACTTCTCATATTCTTCGGTAAGTTCAAGGTGCTTTTGGTAATCGTCAAAGGAGCAGACAATATCATCCTCTAAGAATATATCCGAAAGTGGCAACACGGTAGGATATTTTTCAAATTCTGCCCTTGAAAGAACGGGGATTTCGACCGTAAGATTACCGTTTTGTACAATGCTCTCTATCCTGTTTTTGTAGGTTTCAAAATACGCAAGAATTTCTTTTTGATTTTCTTCCGAAATATTATTCTTTTCAAGAATTTTAGATAGCAATTCATTTGTGAGCGTAAAAATGGGAAGTCCCGACAAAATCATTCGCCTGTTACCCTGTGTGAGAGCGTCTGCCGACATAAAATCTTCATAGGATTTTTGCTTTTCTTTGCGGTAAATTTTCATAAGCGGAAGTGATTTTGACAAAAGCCTTTCGGCTCTCTTCCTGTAATAGGCTACCTCTTCCCTGTTTTTTGTCAGGTAATATTTTCCCTCGCCGTGATATCCGTTAATTGCCTCACCTGTTAACGCACACGCTCCCGAAACTTTGAGAAAGTGCATAAACACATCATTTTGGACAGTTTTAAGATAGTACGGCGTAATCTGTCCCGTCATATACATTGGAATGTAGCTTTCAAGTCCGAGCATCATCTCGTTAAACGGACGGTCAATGTTGTGAATCATATTGAGGTGCAAACCCTATTTGAGCATAAGGGCCATTCCGAACATCCACTTTTTTGGAAATTCGGGATCTTTTGACATTTCCTCCATAGGCATATCACTGTACATAATTACCGTGTCGAGCGACTTTGACATTACGGTTGCTTTGAGAAAATCGAGTTCGCTCGTCATCATATTTTTTATGCCGAAATATGTTTTTGTCGTCTGCAACTGGAACGGCAGAACAGGCACTTTTAGCTCATCAAATTTAATTGCTTTGATGTATTTATTCAAATCAAAATCATTGAGTTTTGTCAGAAAGTCGGAAATATCATCCGACTTTTTTGCTTTTCCGCTCAAGAGCCACTCTTTAACTTTTTGGCGGCGATTTTGTTCTGTTTTTAATGAATCGGGGGAGCAATTCATAAGGCTTGAAAGAATTGCAAAGTCAGACTCTTTATCATACTCCGACGAAACAAAACCTGCAATTTTCAATGCAAATCCGTCTGGATCGGACGGTTGTCGCTGACCGTTTCTTATACGAAAAACTGATGAGGTATCATAGCTTATGAACTTGCAGAGCTTGGCAACATTTATGTTCAAAGTCGAAATCAGTTTGTTGAAATTGTCACGCAACTTCTCTTTGTCGGTTGATTTAATGTCAGAACAAGAAGATAATATTTCTTTAACAGAATTATCGCTATATTTTTCAATGCCTTTATTCTTCGCAATTACGGCAATTGCCGAACAGAGCTTTTTGAAATTCTCCGATGAAAGGTCGGGAACTCTTTCGCCCGAACGGTAACGGCTGAGGGTTGCGGGAGAAAGTCCCGAATTTTCCACAAGTTCGCTTGCTGTGCAATTGAGAAAAGTTATTATTTCATTAA
>CACXEX010000125.1 GCA_902766775.1 uncultured Ruminococcus sp.
AGGTTTTTTACAAATATGCTCTACTTTTTTACTTTTATTTTTGTAGGCTCTTTTTGTTCTTACCCCAACTTTTATTATAGAGCCTTTGTTTTTTACATATTTAATTATTTTCTTTTTCTTGTAAACCAATATATTAATCCAAGCACAACGAGGAAACCGCCGAGTATGCAACGGAAGACTATATTAAGCGTACCCTCAAACATCGGATAGCCTGCAAAGGTTCGCAGTCCGTACCATATGGTCATAAAGATAAAGAACACAGCCATCAAAACAGCAAGCAAGCCTTGATGTTCGTGACGGTACTTGATTCCTATAATAATCATTAATATAGCAAGAGCTGCCCAGAGCCACACATATATATTCTGAAGAAATTCACCCATAAAATTCACCTTTATACATTATTTTGTCGCTGATTGTAAACACTTAAATCGGATATCTGCACTTAGCTTAACGGAGCAAACCCTGTTTTGCCTGCGACAGATTGTAAGTAATACTTAGATTATACGGTATGAAATGTGCATTGTCAAACCGTGTTATGTGAAGATTTTCTGAAAACGAAAAATTTTTTAAAAAACGCTTGACTTTTACTGACTTTGGTATTATATTATGAGTATAGCAATTAGCACTCACCTATCGAGAGTGCTAAAACAGCAAAAAACCGACACGAAATGAGGTGAACGGTATGGAGCTGGCTGAAAGAAAAAAGAAAATATTATCGGCAGTAATCGAAAGTTACATCAACACAGGCGAACCGATTGGTTCAAAGGCGTTGATTAACGAAACGGGACTTGAGGTTTCGTCGGCAACGGTGCGAAATGACCTTGCAGACCTTACAAACAAAGGTTACTTGGTTCAGCCGCACACCTCAGCAGGACGAATTCCAACGCTTCAGGGTTACAGATACTACATCGACAATCTGATGAAGATTACACCCGTAACCGAGGGCGGACGGGAATATGTGGAATCAGAACTTTATAAAAGTGCAGATTCCCCCGAGAGTATCCTCAAAGAGGCAAGCGGTGTTATTTCAAGACTCACAGGTTGCACGGCGGTAACAACAACACCTTCGGGCGAGGAAAGTAGAATTCACAGAATCCGATTTGTTCAGACCGGTTCACACACGGCAATGGCTGTTGTGATTGCCTCAAACGGTATCATAAAAACAAAGCTGTTCCGTTGTGACTTCCTTTTAAATCCCGACCTTCTGACAGTGTTCGACAAAGCATTCAACGAAATCTTTTCGGGAATGAAACTTTCATCGGTCAACCGACCGTTCATACAAACAGCGGCGGCAAGGCTCGGTGAACTTTCAATGTTCACCCCCGGAGTGCTTGTGGCAATTATGGAGGCCTGTGAAACGGCAAAGGAAGTCAGCGTTTACCTGAGCGGTGTGACAAAGCCGTTGTTTATGTCCGATGTCAATTTTCTTAACGCACGAAATGTTATGGAGTTTCTGAACAACAGACACGATCTTGCGGAAATGCTTGAAAATCTTCCGCTTGACACCTCCGTTAGCATAGGCAGTGAAAACAGCAGAACAGAGCTTGTAGGGAGTGCGGTAATTTCCACACGATACCGACTTGACGACAACCCGTCAGGTGTGCTTGCGGTGATTGCACCCGTAAGGACGGACTACGCAAGGGCAATTTCAATTCTTGAATGTGTGTCCGACAGCGTTAGCACTCTTATTGATGAGCTGATAGAAATATAAAATCCTTGAAGGAGGATAAAGATGACTAAGAAAAAATCCGAGAAAACCGAAGAAAAAAAGGTTTCCGAAGAAACAGTCGCAGAAGAAACTAAGGCTGAAGATGCCAAAGAGCCTGCAAAGGATGAAAATGCAGATAAAATCAAGGCTCTTGAAGATGAGCTTTCGGCACAGAAAGATAAGTATATGCGACTTGCCGCTGAGTATGACAACTACCGCAAAAGAACGGCAAACGAAAAGCTTTCAATCTATGACGATGCAACTTCAAAGGCTTGTATCGAACTTCTTCCCGTTGCAGACAGCGTAACGCTTGCTCTTGCAAATCTGAAAGATGCCGACCCCGACATCATCAAGGGTATTGAGCTTATTTCAAATCAGCTTGCAAAGAGCTTTGAAAAGCTCAAGATTGAGTCCTATGGTAAAGCGGGCGACGCATTCGACCCGAACCTGCACAATGCGGTTTCAAAGATTGAGGACGAAAATCTCGGTGCCGACACAATCGCAGCTGTTTATCAGACAGGTTACAAAATAGGCGACAGAATTATCCGTCACGCAATGGTACAGGTTGCCAACTGTGACTGATTTCATATATAAAAATTCAGCAGAAAACACACAAACAAAATTAATCAAAAATACAATTGGAGGAATTTATTATGGCTAAGACAATAGGTATAGATTTAGGTACAACAAACTCATGCGTAGCAGTTATCGAAGGCGGCGAGCCCGTAGTTATCCCTAACGCAGAAGGCGCAAGAACAACTCCGTCTGTTGTTGCTTTTTCAAAAGACGGTGAAAGAATGGTAGGTCAGGTTGCTAAGCGTCAGGCTATCACAAACCCTGACAGAACAGTATCTTCAATCAAGAGAGAAATGGGTACTGCTCACAAGGTAACAATTGACGGCAAGAGCTACACACCGCAGGAAATCTCAGCAATGATTCTTCAGAAATTGAAGGCTGATGCAGAGGCTTACCTTGGCGAAACAGTTACACAGGCAGTTATCACAGTTCCTGCTTACTTCACAGACGCACAGCGTCAGGCTACAAAGGACGCAGGTAAGATTGCAGGTCTTGATGTTAAGAGAATTATCAACGAGCCTACGGCTGCCGCTCTTTCATACGGTGTAGATAAGGAAAAAGACCAGAAGGTTATGGTATATGACCTCGGCGGTGGTACATTCGATGTATCTATCATCGAAATGGGCGACGGTGTTCAGGAAGTTCTTGCAAC
>CACXEX010000126.1 GCA_902766775.1 uncultured Ruminococcus sp.
CCCTTAACACCGTCCATAACTATAAGAGAGCCGTTAATTTCCTTAACGCCTACATAATCTATAATCATTATTGCGTTCCCTCCTTATCAAGAAATTGCAGCAAGCTTTTCGTCAATTTCCTTAATGTAATCATCAAACATTTCAGGCTTGCTGTTAGGAATGTCATACTTCATCTTTGTAAGCTTATCAAACAAACCAAGGTTAAGGATCTTGGAAAGCGGAATGTTTTTAGCAACAATATCCTTTGATTTTTCGTAAAGATGAAGGATTGTCTTCATCATAAGCTTTTGCTTTTCAAGCGGAACATAAGTATCATCTGCGTGGAAAGCGTTCTGCTGTAAGAAACCAACACGAATTACTCTTGCTGTTTCAATAACAAGCTTCTGGTCATCGGGGAGTACATCCGAACCGATGAGCTTTACGATTTCCATAAGTGAACTTTCTTCCTGTAAAAGTGCGCTTATTCTGTTTCTGTATTCGATGAAGTCCTCACCGAGATTTTCCTTGAACCAAGGGTCAAGGTCGTTGAAATATTCGCTGTAACTGTCCATCCAGTTAATAGCCGGATAATGTCTTGCGTAAGCAAGACCCTTATCAAGTGCCCAGAAACATCTTGTAAAACGCTTTGTATTCTGGGTTACAGGCTCAGAGAAGTCTGATCCCTGCGGAGAAACCGCACCGATAAGTGTAACAGAACCTTCGCCACCGCTGAGAACCTCAGCACGACCGCCACGCTCATAGAACTCAGCAAGTCTCGAAGGAAGATATGCAGGGAAACCTTCCTCGGCAGGCATTTCTTCGAGTCGGCCTGAAATCTCACGAAGAGCCTCAGCCCAACGGGATGTTGAGTCAGCCATCATAGCAACATGGTAACCCATATCTCTGTAATATTCGCCAAGTGTAATACCTGTGTAAATTGATGCCTCACGGGCAGCAACAGGCATATTTGATGTGTTGGCGATAAGTACTGTTCTGTCGGTCATAGGACGCTGTGACTTCGGGTCAATAAGTTCTGAAAATTCCTCAAGAACCTGGCTCATCTCGTTACCACGCTCACCGCAACCAACATAGATGATGATATCAGCATCGCACCATTTAGCGAGCTGGTGCTGTGTCATTGTTTTACCTGTACCGAAACCACCTGGGATAGCCGCTGTACCGCCCTTAGCAATAGGGAAGAGTGTATCAATAACTCTCTGACCTGTGATAAGCGGAACAGAAGATGTCAATCTTTCCTTGACCGGACGGGAAGTTCTGATAGGCCATTTCTGACAAAGTGTAAGGTTGTGTTCAACACCCTCATCGTCTTTGATTACAACTACTGTATCAAAGAGTTTATATTCACCGTCAGGCATTACCTTTACAACTTCACCTGAGAGTTCAGGCGGAACCATAAGTCTGTGTTCAATGATAGGTGTTTCGGGAAGAGTAGCGTAAATCTGACCGCCCTCAAGCTTGTCACCAAATTTAACCTTCATTGTAACATTCCACAGTTTCTTGTCATCAAGAGCCGAAACAGTGGAACCACGGTTAATAAATGCACCTGCTTCTTCCTCAATAGCCTTCAAAGGTCTTTCAATACCGTCAAAAATATTATCAATAATACCCGGGCCGAGAAGAACGTTCATCGGAGCGCCGGTACCCTCAACCGGGTCACCCGGCTTAAGTCCTGTTGTTTCCTCATAAACCTGGATAGTTGTGATGTCATCGGTAATGCCGATGATTTCGCCAACAAGCTTTTGCTTTCCGACATGAACCATTTCCATCATCTCAAAGCTGTCGGTATTTTTTACGGTAACAACAGGTCCGTTTATTCCATATATAACATTGTTGTTTTCCATATTATTACCATCTCTTTCAAAAGAAATTAACAGTTAACAAGATCAAAGCACACTCAATCCCGAGTTTTCAATAAACCATTCTCTCTGTGCATAGAGCTTGCTGTCAAGAGTTTCATCGGCAACAATATTCATTGCCTTGCAAAAGCCTTTGATTCCGCCGATTTTAATTGACTTATCGGCAACAACCTCAGTGCTTCCTGCAAAAACTGCCTTGATTTTGTCTGAGTTCTTCATATCTCTTTCGTTGACATAAACAACACAGTCATTGTTTGCAAAAAGCTTAGCAACTTCCTTTGCACTCTTTACAAGGCTGTTTGAGTAATCTGCTGTTTTTGTGTATTCAACAAGCTTTTCTTCAGCCTTTTTAAATACGCTTTCTGTCATTTCAGCTCTTTCAAGAAACAGTTTTTTCTGGCCTTCCTGAATCTTCTTTGCAAGAATACCTGTCTGTTTGTTTCTTGACTCTTCAAGTTTGTCCTTGATATATTTTTCGCTGTCGTGTTTGCCTTTTTCGGTTGCTTCTTTCAGCTTTTCTTCTTTAAGCTGTGCAACCTCAGTCTGCATGGCACTTCTTTGTTCATCAGCATATTTTTTAATGGCTTTCAGAAAGTTATCTGTTTTGTTTTTGGAGTTTTCCATTAAA
>CACXEX010000127.1 GCA_902766775.1 uncultured Ruminococcus sp.
AAGGTTGCCTTTTTTGTGTGTAAACAGTTTACTTGCAGTTTGTTATGTGATAAAATCAAATTTACAAAGAGGTGTTTTTTATGAAGAAAATTATGTGTTTGTTGCTTGCCGTTATTATGGCTTTTGGTTCTATGACGGTATTTGCAGCGGAAAAGGGGGAAACCTCATTGAAATTCAGAGGTGTTGATGTTTCATCCTACTTTGCCGAGAAAAACAGTGGAGTTGTGTATCGCGACTTTTCGGGCAAGGCACTTGATGATGACGGCTTTTTTGAACTACTCAAAAACTGCGGAGTGAATTCCGTGCGTGTAAGGATTTGGAACAATCCGTATGACTCTGACGGCAACGGCTACGGCGGCGGAAATTGTGACATTGAAAATGCCTGCAAAATAGGTTCAGTTGCCGCAAAACATAATATTTCGGTATTTGCAGATTTTCATTTGTCAGATTTTTGGTGTGATCCCGAAAAGCAGAAAGTTCCCAAGGAATGGCAGAATTATTCTGTATCGGAAAAATCAGACGCAGTTTATAACTTTGTTTACACGGGTCTTAACAAGCTTATCGACAGCGGTGCAGTTGTAAAAATGGTTCAGGTCGGCAACGAAATCAACAACGGTATGTGCGGTGAAACCGACTTTGCAAATGTTTGCAAACTTCTCAAAAGCGGTTTTTCTGCGGTACAGGCGGTTGACAAAAACATTCTCCGTGCCGTTCATTTTACAAATCCCGAAAAGAACGGTTACGAATGGTACGCAGGTCAGCTTGATAAAAACGGTGTTGATTATGAGGTTTTTGCAAGTTCCTACTATCCATATTGGCACGGCACTACACAGAATCTTACAACTCAGCTTTCAAAGGTAGCCGAGAAATACGGCAAATATGTTCTTGCCGCTGAAACTTCTTATCCGTTTACAAGTGAAGATTCTGACTTTTTCGGCAACACGGTAAGCGGTGCAGACAGCGGTATGCCTTATCCCGTCAATGCAGAAGGTCAAACACAGGCTGTTTCGGCTGTATTCGATGCCGTAGGTAATGTTGGCAAAAAGGGTTTGGGTGTATTCTACTGGGAGCCTGCGTGGATTACAGTCGGCACAAACAGCTATGAAGAAAATCTTGCAAAGTGGGAAAAATTCGGCTCGGGCTGGGAGTCCTCGTTTGCAGGCAGTTATTGTGATGACGGCGCAAAATATTTTGGCGGTTCATCATGGGACAATCAGGCTATGTTTGACAAAAACGGCAATCCACTCCAAAGCCTTAATGTGTTCGGAAATTATGCCGATGTAAAGCTTGGAGATGTTGACCTTGACGGTGATGTTACGGTAAAGGACGCAACCCTTGTTCAGAAAGATATCGTAAAGCTTGAAACACTCACAGATTTTCAGAAAAAGGCAGCAGACATCAACTCTGACGGTGCAATATCCGTCACAGATGCAACCGACATTCAGAAAATTGTCGTAAATTTAAAGTGATAAACCAAAGGCACAGTACCGATTTAGTACGGTTCTGTGCCTTTTTGATTGCCGCTAAATATGGAAAAATCCGAGAAGAATTGCAAAGTAGTGGAACACACTTCCGGCAACCGTGAACAGGTGCCAAACGGAGTGAAAGTACTTTACCTTTTTTATAGCGTAAAATATTATTCCCACTGTATAAAACACTCCGCCGATGATGAGGAAAATTCCCGAGATTGTCGGCATATTTTCCATAAGCGGTTTCATTGCAAAAACTATTACCCAACCCATTCCGATGTAGCAGAATACCGACGGTATTCTTGCCTTTTCAAGATTGATTGAGTTCATTACAATTCCGAAAATTGCTGATGCCCACACAATTCCGAACAGAATCCAACCTGTCACACCGTTGAGGTAGTAAAGGGTAATCGGTGTGTATGTTCCCGCAATCAGCAGAAAAATGGTATTGTGGTCCATTATTCGGAAAAATGCTTTTACCTTTTCATTTGTGAAAGAATGGTACAGAGTTGACATTGTGTAGAGTATGATGAGCGATGCACCGTAAATGCACGAACTCACAACACCCCACGCATTTGTGTGGATTGCCGCCATAACGATAAGCACAACTGTTCCTGCAATTGACAGCCCGGCACCAATTCCGTGTGATACCGAGTTGAAAATTTCTTCCCCGAGCGTATATTTTCTTTTGAATTTTGCCAAGGTGAACCTCCATAAAATAATCTGTACTAATATTATAAATCATTTCTGCATATATTCAATATGATTCGTAATGCAAAATATTGGCATAGATTGCAAAATTCGTCAGAAACGGTTTCTGCTATCCATATTTCGCATATTTGTTACATTATAATGCAAGTTTGGCTATTTTAAATAACATATTGACACGGAAAGTTAGGGTATAGTATAATTTGAATAAATTACAAATATATTGGAGGAGCGCTTATGCTCAGAATAGAACATTTAACTAAAAAATACGGTGACAAAAAGGCTGTTGACGATTTGTCACTTCATATTCAAAAAGGCGAGATTTACGGCTTTATCGGACACAACGGTGCAGGAAAGACAACAACAATCAAATCCTGCTGTGGAATTCTCAACTTTGACGAGGGCGAAATCTATGTTGACGGTGTGTCAGTAAAAGAAAAACCTCTCGAATGTAAGCGCAAAATTGCTTAC